>NZ_JBTIWT010000004.1:0-245947 GCF_054353775.1 Bacillus sp. 5w2
ATTTATGGTCGGCTTTCTTTTTTTTCAAAAGCTATTTCTTCTTTAATTTCTGTTTGCAATAATAAAGCTTTTCCAAAACGACGTTTACATTCCGCACGCACTTTTTCAATGGCTAGTAGCTGAGTAGTGGCGGGAACTGTTACGATAGCTTGGCGAGGTGTTCGATTTTCTTCACAAAAGACACATTCCACAACATATTTAGAAATCATATTTTCATCCTTCCGTTTTTAATTTCTAAGAAGGGATTGTCTATGAAGTTGATGTAAGTTTTCGTCATCGTTTTCCTTTTTTCCTCTTTTTTCAAGGGGAAAATAATAAGGAAGACGAATAGTAGTAGGGGAGGGATGTATATGGAAAGATGGATAGGTTGTGCAGCAGTATGTGTAAATGAAAGAAATGAAGTTCTAATGGTGTTACAAGGAAAAGAAGGGGAAGAAAAAAGGTGGTCTGTTCCAAGTGGCGGGCTTGAAAAGGGAGAAACACTAGAAGAATGTTGTATTCGAGAAGTTTGGGAAGAAACAGGTTACAATGTGGAAGTTGTAAATAAAATATACGAAAAAGAAGGTATTACATACGGAGTTCCTGTATACGTTCATTATTATCTCGTTAAAAAAATAGGTGGTAGTATGGAAATCCAAGATCCTGATGAGTTAATACATGAAATTGCTTGGAAAAGGATAGATGAAATGAAGGAATTAACGCTATCTTTCCCGGAGGATTATGAGATTTTAAATAAATATATAAATAAAAAAGCGAGTGTTTAAACACTTGCTTTTTTAATGTATCCACGATAAGAAAAGTGGAACGATAACTAAACTAGCTCCTGCTGTTAAAAGCATAGATAAACTCGCAATCGTGCCTTCTACAGGGCCGATTTCGAATGCTTTTGATGTACCGGTTCCATTAGCACTCGTACCTAACATAATACCTTTTGCGAGCGCTGTTTTAATACGGCATATACGTATGAGAGAAGGTCCGAGCAATGCTCCTGTTAACGCAGTTAAAACAACAAATACCGCTGTTAATTGTGACATGCCACCAATCATCTCTGAAATAGCCATTGCAATTGGTGTCGTCACAATATGAGGTGCTAAACTATGCTCTAACGATGAATCAATTTGAAAATAATTTGCTAGTAGTGCTGAAGTAATAACTGATAAAAACGAACCGACAATGACATTAAGTAAGATAGCTAGTCCATGTTTTTTCAATAAATCAAAGTATTTATAGATTGGCCATGCAAAAGCAACTGTTGCAGGCTTTAACAATTCTGTTAACCATTGACCACCTGTTTCATATGTTTCATAAGGTGTGTCTAGTCCGAGCAATAAAGCAATTAAAATAATAGGGCAGACGAGAAGAGGAGAAAGTAAGCTCCAATTCCAGCGTTGATACATTTTCTTCGATATCCAATATGTGAATAGTGTTAATAGCAAACAAAGAAAGCCGATCATTGTGTTGATCCTTTCCGCTTTAGTAGCAATTCTGTTAAGAGTCCTGTAACGAGAGTGACACAAAGTGTACTAATCATAATAATTAAAATGAGATCGATTCCATATTGTGATAGTGTATCTTTGTAACGTATGACAGCGACTGCAGAAGGAATGAAAAATAAAATAAGTTCTTTTAATAAAAAGTCTGCTCCGTCCTGTATCCACTCTTTTTTCACTAGGTTAAATTTTAATGAAATTAACAATAAAAAAATACCGATTATACTTCCTGGAACTGGGAGGTGTGCCTGTTTTGCAATCCATTCACCTGTCCAAGCGAAACAAAATAATAATAAAATTTGTCCGCTTAATTTCCACCATTTCATACAGTAACCACCTCTTTCTTTTTTTACATAAAAACTGTAAAAAAGAATTAACAATTTCTACTATACGTTCATTCAAAAAGTTTGTCTAATATATAAATTATATGTTATTAATATATTAGACGTATTAATTGAAATTGAAAAGGGTGTCCAAAATGGAATTACGGCATTTGCAATATTTTGTTGTAGTGGCAGAAGAGTTACACTTTGGACGAGCAGCTGCTCGTTTACAAATGACACAACCACCACTTAGTCAACAAATTCAGCAATTAGAAAAAGAAATGGGAGTTATGTTATTTTCAAGAACGAAGAGAAAAGTTGAATTAACAGAAGCTGGAGAAATGTTTTTAAAAGAAGTAAAAAAAGCGTTCGAACAAATTGATAAAGCAGTAGAAGTTGCACAAAGTGCCCAAAGGGGAGAAGTGGGCTCACTTTCAATTGGTTTTGTAGGTGCGGCGATATATGATATTTTACCATCAATCGTAAGGGAGTATAGAAAAAAATTTCCGAGAGTGTCTGTTGCATTACATGAACTGTCAACGCCAGATCAGGTGCATGCACTTCACGATAACCGTATTGATATTGGCTTTTTACGTCCGCCAATTCCAACGCAATTACTAGAGTTAGAACCAATTCAAAAGCTTTCTTGTACGTTATGTTTACCGAAGGCACATCCACTTGCTGAAAAGGATGAAATACATATTGAAGATTTAAGAGACGAACCTTTCGTATTTATTACGAGACCGGTATGGCCAGCGTTATACGATACAATTTTATCGCTTTGCCGCGACGTAGGATTTAGTCCACACATTGTACAAGAAGCAACGGAATATCAAACAGTTATGGGACTTGTAGCAGCAGGAATCGGAATTACGGTAATACCTGTATCGGCAAATAAATTGTATAAAACAGAAGTCGTATATAAAGAGTTATGTGATTCTAATTTTGTTGCAGAAATGTCAGTAGCCTATAAAAAAATGAATAGCAATCCAGAGCTTTTAGAGTTTTTAAAAATTGCAAGAGAGAAGAAAAGAATAGAAGTAGAGGATGAGTAATAGTAGTAACGGTTTAATTCAGATGTATAAAATTACACTTTGTTAAACAATAAAGCGGAAATGCACTTAAATTGCATTTCCGCTTTATTTTTCTTTTTTTAGCTCAATACTAAATAGATAAACGTGTTCATTTTCTTTTAAGATGAGGTCAACACCTGTTTCTTCATCAATTGTAGGGACGCTTACAGTTTCTTTACTTGATTGGATTACAGCAGCTAAAATTGTTTTCTGATTGTATCTTAAACTTTTTACAGATTGAATTGTAGTAGTTGCAGAACTATTTACGCTTGGTGGTTCATCTTCAGGAACAAGCGTGGAACCACCGTCAATATGAATATACCATTGACCTTTTCCGTGTATATTGTTGTTAAATTGGAGATTTGGTGCTATGAAAGAAAGTTTTATTTTCTGTTCTACAAAATATGATGCAGCTATGTTCGCGATTTCTTTTACTTTTTTACCATTTTGATAATATTCAATTTTAGCCTGAAGTTCATCTTTATTATTTTTGATTGTAACATCATAAAACATTCTATTTCCTTCACCTATAGGAGTCATTTGTAAAATGTCAGATTGCTCTTTTGTTAACTTATGTGGTTTAACAGTGGAGCCTTCACTATTTTTTAATGGATTACAACTAGTGAAAAGTAATAAAGAAAGAATAAACAGCAATTTCACACGCATATAACCCCTCCTTTTTACAATTTAAATGTAATTTTAACCATTTTATTTTTCTAGGACTAAAGGCTTAGAAAAGATTCAGATTGTAGTGCGATGTTTAAAATGTCATATTTTTATACACTAGTAGTATAGAATGCGTATGTTATAAGGTAGGGGAAGAAATTTATGTCTTTATGTCGGTTAGCGAGAAAAAATATAAGAAAATTTGCTGCCAAAAGGATGAAGCAATTTATATGGATTGCTACGAGTACTATGATTTTGTTTTTTATGACATCACTCCAATTTAATGAAGTAGCTACTAGGGAATTAGGGGCTATACTTTTATTTCAAGTATGTTTTTACACGCTGTTTATCGTATTCATTTTCATATGTATTTTTACTACATATAAAATAACATTTTCTCTTCTGCAAGTGAGGAGAGAAGAATTAAAATCTTATGTAGCAGAGAATAGGAATAGAAATGAAGTACTATGTTTATTATGTCAGGAGCAATTATTCATTTATGGAGCAGCTTTTATTTTCGGTTTAGTTCATGGAATGTTATTTTTGAAATTATTCACGATTATCTTTATGAAAATAGTAGGCATACAGGGAATAAATAGTGCACCAATTACTATATATGCGGTAGTAGTCGTTAGTATAGTTATGATGGTTATCGTCCTATTATCGATGATACAATGTTTTCGATTTGTTCAAAGTTTACAAGATGAAAATTCGTTCCATTTCAAGGGAAAGGCATGAGAAATCATGCTTTTTTCTATTTTACACATAAAAATAATCATGTTACAGTGAAAAGACATGACAAAGAATGGGAAAGAAAGGTTGTATAGAATGACAAATGAACAATCAATTGTAAAAGTGGAGCGGTTGACGAAGAAAGTCGGTTCAAAGACACTTGTACAAAATATTAGTTTTGAAGTGAAAAAAGGCGAGGTTGTTGGTTTACTCGGACCAAACGGTGCTGGAAAAACGACTTTAATGAGAATGATGGTCGGTATGATCCGTATGACAGAAGGTGAAGTGTGGATTGATGGTCAATCTGTGAAACAGCAATTTGAAAAAACTGCCGCGAAAATTGGGGCGGTAATTGAGACGCCGGAGTTTTATCCTTTTTTGAGTGGATATGAAAATTTAACATATTTCGGACGAATGAATGGTAATGTGACAGAAGAACGTATTGATGAAGTAGTGCAATTGTTAGGGATGGGACAAGTAATTGATCGTAAAGTAAAAGCATATTCACTCGGTATGAGACAACGTTTAGGAATTGCTCAGGCGCTTATTCACGATCCAGATGTATTAATACTAGATGAACCAACGAATGGATTAGACCCTAGTGGTATACATGAAATGAGAATGTACATAAAGAAAATTGCACATGAACAAGGAAAAGCGGTACTTGTATCTAGTCATTTACTTTCAGAAGTTGAATTAATGTGTGACAGAGTTATCATTATTCAGCACGGAGAATATGTGGCGACGCAAAATATTCAGCATAATCAAAGCAAAGAGATGGAGACAATCCGTATACGTGTAGATGATGCGAATAAAGCGGCAGAAATGTTAGAACAAGATGTTTTAATAAAAGGTAATGATCTACTTATTCATGTAAAAGATGAAGAAATCCCAAATGTTATTCGAACATTGCTTGAGAAAAATATTCAAGTTTATCGTGTATATGAAGAAAGAAAAACGTTAGAAGAGCAATTTCTAGAATTAACAGGGGGAAAAGATATTGTTTAATTTAGTATATAACGAACTATATAAAATATTTAAGCGAAAGCGAACGATTATTCCCTTTGCAGTTATTGCAGTATTAATAATTGGATTAGGGTGGGTTACGGTCAAGTATTTAGAACCGGAAACAAAAGGATGGAAAGCCGATTATACAGAACGAACTGTAGAAATAGAGAAAAAGCTAGGTATGAAAAAAGAAGCTATATTAGCAGAACGATCTGGGGACGAGCTTGTAAAGGAATATCAGCTTAAGATGAAGCATTTAGATACAGATACAGCACCGGCAAGCAGTTCTCCACTTTCTTTCATGAGAGATACAGGTTTTATCGTATTTCCAATATTGCTCCCATTTATCCTCGTGTATGCAAGTACAATTTTTGCGAATGAATATAGCTGGGGAACATATAAATTTTTAACGATCCGTCCGGCGAGTCGATTTAAAATTCTAACAGCAAAATTTTTAGCAATTGTAATATTTGCAGCGTTATTGTTTCTGTTTAATATGATTTTCTCCACTTTATGTGGACTTGTTATTTATAAATTCCAACAGCCTGCATGGAGCGAGCTTATTTTCCAAGATGGAAATATTATAAAACAAAATATTTTTGTGGAGGCTAGTAAGTATTATATTTTATCGTGGTTGCCGACCATTGTGTACGCAGCGTTTGCATTTATGATTTCTGTATTAACAAGATCTAGTGGGGGCGCGATTGGAATCTCGCTATTTCTTGCTTTATCAGGAAACATTGCATTACTAGCAGCAACTAGATATGATTGGGCGAAATATTTATTACCAGCAAACACAGATTTATACAGTATTGCAAAGAATGGAAGTTTTATTGATGGGGTAACATTCCCGTTTGCTTCATGTATGTTATTACTTTATTTATTTGTATTTTTAAGCATTTCCTATACAGTATTTTTAAAACGCGATTTAACTTAATAAGAAAAGCCGTTAAGTGCACTTCACACCCTTAACGGCTTTTCTTTATGTTAATTGTTTAAGAGCTTTTTCGGCTAGTAAAGCGAAATACTCTGCACTTATAGATAATGCTCGCTCGTCTACTGTGAAAGCTGGATGATGCCATTCATGTGTACCATTCGTTCCCATAAAGACGAATGAACCAGGTATTTCTTGTTGATAAAAAGAAAAATCTTCTCCGGCCATTGACGGGGTAGGAGAGATGATATTTAAATTCATTTTTTCGGCAACTTGAGTCGATAAATTTGTTAGAGATGTATCGTTATGAACAGCAGGAGGACCTGGATAAAAGCGGAATTCTGTTTTTACACCTAATGCATCAGAAACCCCTTGAATAATACGTTCCATTAAAGCTGGTATCTTTTCACGTGTTTCAGCTTGGAAAGTGCGAACTGTTCCTTCTAATGTTGCTTTTTCAGGAATAACGTTCCATGTATTTCCTGAATGAATATTTGTAACACTTACAACGGCATTATGAGATGAACTTATATTTCGGCTTACAATTGTTTGCAGTGCCATAACAATTTGAGAGGATGCGACAATAGGATCAACCCCAGCATCTGGTACAGCTGCATGTGTACCAACACCGTGAATTTCGATTTCAAATCGATCAACCCCGGCCATTAGTGGACCATCTTTAATACCAATTGTACCTACTGGCAAATCAGGTTTATTATGCATGCCGAAAATAGCTTGTACATTTTGTAAATGTCCAGCATCAATAACTTTGCAAGCACCATTACTACTTTCTTCGGCTGGCTGAAATATAAAACGAACAGTTCCTTTAAGTGAAGATTCTTTTTCCTTTAATAAGTAGGCAGCACCTATAATAGCAGCTGTATGAAAATCATGCCCACAAGCGTGCATTTTACCGTGAATTTTTGAAGCGTACGGCAAATTTGTTTCTTCTTGAATAGGAAGGGCATCAATATCAGCACGGATTGCTATAAGCGGTCCGCTATTATTCCCCGAAATTTCAGCAATAACGCCTGTTTCTAAACTAGAATTTATTATAGTAATGTTTTTCTCTTCTAACCAATTTTTTATAGCTTTTGTCGTTTCAAATTCTTCGTATGATAATTCTGGATGCTCATGTAAATTTCGACGAATAGAAATCAGCGTCTCATTTAATTGCTCTAGATTTGCTGCCACTTATAATGCCCTCTTTCTTAAATAAAGTATGTATATTAAGTATACAATAATAAAAGAGAGGATTCTCAAATGAAAATCCTCTCTCGTTTATGCTGCCAATTTTTTATGTGAATGCTGTTTTTGATAACGTCCACGCATTGCGTAGGCAATTTGCGGGATTGCGATACCAACTAAAATAAGTGACACACCGATCCATTGTGAAGATAGTACAGCTTCTTTTAAAACGAATACAGACATGATTGTTGTAACTGGTAGTTCCGCTGCACCAAGAATAGTCGCTAAGCCAGAACCGATTTTTGGAATACCGATTGTAAAGGCTATAGAAGGAATAACGATACTAAATGTTCCTAGACCTAAACCGTATTTCCAAAGTCCTTCAGAAATTGCACCACTAAAAATGAATGTTGGTGGGAATACGATCATTACTAAAGTTAAAGCACCAGCCATTAAAAGAACACCGCGCGGTAATGAAGGTACTTCAACAGCCACTTTCCCACTCACGAAAATGTATGTTGCGAATGTAACAGCAGATAATAAGCCTAGTATGATTCCAGACGTATCGAAATCACCTGCTGATTTTTCTAGTAAACCACTTGATAAAAATGTACCTGCAAGTAAGAAAATAACGGAAATCACCTTTTCTCTTGAAGGTAATGTTTTTGTTGCGACTGCTTCAATAATAATTCCGACCCAAACGAATTGGAATAAAAGTATAATTGCAATAGATGCTGGTACAGTTTTTAATGAAGCATAATAAAAAATCCCAGTAAAACTTGCAGATGTACCTGCAACGAATAAAATTAACGCTTGTTTTAATGGAACACGATGTCTAGAAAATAGAAGTGTAATAGCAAGCAAAATAATCCAACCGAACAAATATTGGCTACCAATTACCTCTCCAAGTGAAAATCCTTCTGCATATGCAAGTTTAACGAAAATAGCTAAAATTCCATAACTACACGCTCCTAATAAAACTAAAAGAGAATAACGAAGCATGAAAAATTCCTCCCATCTATATGAAATTGTTCCGTAACGGACATATATAACTAGAGGGAAGTATACAAAATTAAAAATGGAGGGTCAAATAAAAGAAAAGTGTGACATTTTATAGAATAATAATAAAAGTATGATATTTATGCATAATCTTGAAATTAATAATAATAAAAGTATTGTAAAATCAGCTTTGTATTGTATAAAGACAGCATTTGAAAAAAATATTTTTTAATCAATATGTATATAGACGTACTAGTAACATGCTAATCATTTGAGAAACTACGTTACCTTTGTTATGTTAATAATAATTAGAGGAGTTTCGTAATCCAAGTGAAGTGTTTCTATATAATAGAAGGAAATGAAAACGTTTTTTTAGAAACTGTGTGAAAGAGTAGTTTTTCTTATTGTCACGTTGGAAAAGTGATTTCACGAATTGTTCATAGTATTTTTATTTGTTTTTGCTACAATATGTAAGGAGAGGAGTGGAATCATGCAAGATATCAGTATTTTTTTAGCGTTTGGTGCTGGGTTTTTATCATTTATTTCCCCATGTTGCTTACCGCTTTATCCGGCATTTTTATCTTACATAACAGGTATGTCGGTTTCTGAGTTGAAAGAAGAAAATGCAATGCTTCGCAAAAGAAGTATGATACATACAGCGTTTTTCTTACTTGGATTTTCAATTATATTTATTGCAATTGGATTTGGTACAAGTTTTATTGGAGGCATCTTTACAGATTATAAAGATTTAATTAGACAGTTAGGTGGTATATTTATCATCGTGTTCGGTCTTATTATTGTAGGTGTGTTTAAGCCAAAGTTTTTAATGCAAGACCGTAAATTTACGTTTAAAAATCGTCCGAGTGGCTATTTTGGATCCGTTCTAATTGGATTGGCCTTTGCTGCAGGCTGGACGCCTTGTACTGGACCTATTTTAGTATCTGTCATTGGATTAGCAGCAACAAATCCAGAGTCTGCAATGATTTATATGATTGCATACATACTTGGATTTGCTATCCCGTTCTTCATACTATCATTCTTTATTACGAAAATGTCCTGGATAAAAAGAAATAGTATGAAGTTTATGAAAATCGGAGGATACGTTATGATTGTCATGGGTGTCTTCTTATACTTTAACTGGATGACGAAAATTATCGTATATTTCTCAAGTTTATTTGGTGGTTTTACCGGTTTTTAGTATTATTCTGTGAAAATGTTGGAAATACTAACGGAAAAGCATATAATGAAAGTATATTTTGCATATAGCCACAAAAAAGGATGAGAAAATATGAACATAGTTGTTTTATCCAGTATCGTTGCTGTTTGTATGGCTGTTGGTGCGATGTTTATTCGTTTAAAAGCAGCTAAAAAACCTGCAACATTGAAAAAAATTATACTTCCACCATTTTTTATGAGTACGGGAGCATTGATGTATGTTTTTCCTGAATTTCGATTAACTCCAGCAGAAATGTTAGAAGCAATTGGCGTCGGTTTGTTTTTCTCTATTTTTCTTATTAAAACATCTAAATTTGAAATTAGAGGGCAAGAGATTTATTTGAAGCGTTCAAAAGCATTTGTTTTTATATTAATTGGATTACTTGTCGTGAGGATTGTATTTAAAACATACTTAAGCCAATCTCTTGATTTAGGACAACTTAGTGGTATGTTCTTCTTATTAGCTTTCGCGATGATTGTGTCATGGAGAATTGCTATGTACCGTTCCTTTACGAAATTACAGAAGGAAATGGAAAAAGAAGATGGTTTTTATAATGAAAAAGATATGAAGCTAACTTGAAAACGTTATATGTATAAAATAAAAAGGACAGCGTCAAAGGCGCTGTCCTTTTTATTGAAAATAATGTGAAGTTACTTTGCGAGTAAAGATATATAGTTAGAATAATCAATCTCTTTTTCTTGTAGTTTTTTCACTAAAAATTTATGATCACGCTTCGGTGTAGCAATAATATACCCTTTAATAATTAAATCTTGTGTAATTTGAGAGGCTTTTTCTTGTAACGCCAGTTCTCCGATTTTGCCAGCAATTTTTGATTTAGCAACATCGCGAAATAGTTCTGGAACAGGACTTACAAGCTCTTCTAACAACTGTTTTTGTTCGTCAGCCCATAAATGTCTCGTTTTATTTATGTAGTGTTCTTCCCAATCTAAAATGGACATACCATCTTCTTTTGGTAATCGTTTTAAAAATTTTCTGAACATAAAGTATCCACCAATAGACATAAGTCCTAATAAAATAACAGTCCATAGCACAATAAACCAACTGAACCATCCTTCGAGCAAGTATATCCCCCCTTAATGATTATGGTTTTCTTTTATTCATATTATAAACAGTGAGATTCATAGAAAGCAAGAACGCTTGGTCATTTTGACCAAGCGTTATCATTTAAACAAAGTATAGTTGTTCAACACATAAATTATTATTATCATCTTCTACATATTCAATGATTAATGTGCCAACTTTACGATCTTTATCTTCTGTTGTGAAAATAGAGTAAGAAGTAAAACGCTTTGTTGATAGGCCGCTTATATGTGTAGGTAAAGAAATGTAGTCGTTATCGCGGAAGAATTCCATCAGTTCAATATCTTCAAATTCTTTTCGGTCAACTTGTTTGTTTGTGTAGCGGCGTTGAAGTTGTTTTAAAGACTCATTCCAAGAAATTGCTTTTGTGTCGTATACCATTGTCTTATCTCCTTACTGTATGTAATCATTAAGAACATACGTTCTAATCTAGTATACTCTTTTTATTAGAAAAGGGAAAGCAAAAAATAATGTAAGCTTGGGTTTCCAAGCTTACATTATTGATGCGTCCGTCATAATCTCTATTTTTTATTATAAGTTAGATAAGAATAAGAAACAAGATGGTATATATTTTGTTGATAGTTTTCAAAATTCTGTATATTATAGGTATACTAATGTGCAAGGGAATGAGAGGAATGGTAAACGTAATTTCACTCCAAGGACCGATGGCAAGCGGGAAAACAACATTGGCTAAAAGATTAGAGCGATGCGGGCTTTCAGTTATATATGAAAATCCTTATCCGATTGTAGAAAAACGAAAAGAACTAAATTTGGATATGAACTCAAAAGAAGGGTTTATTACAAATCAAAAAATGTTTATGAAAGCAAAAATAAAGGAGTTTCAAAAAGTGAAAGATTCAGTCGTAATTTTTGATCGTGGACCAGAAGACATTGAGTTTTATACACTCTTTTATCCAACGATTATAGGGGAAGAGTGGGATATAGAAACTGAATTGAAAGATGAATTATATAAATTAAGAGAATGCCGTTCGGATGCGATTTTTTATTTAGATGTTACGAAAAAGAATGTATATGATAGAAAAAATAATGATAGAACAAGAAACAGAAATACATTTGAGGAGCAATTTAAATTAGTAGAAACTGAAAAAGATTGGTATAAACAATTTCCGGTAACTTATGTGGACACGAATAGATTAACAGCGGACGATTTAGAGGTATATTTTATGGATTGGTTAAAGGAGAGAGGGTTATGAAAAAAATACTTTTATTTGTATACCCAACATTTGCGGAGTTTGAAATAACAGTAGCAACGGCATTGCTGAAAAATAAATATGAAATCATTACAGCGGGCTTAACGCATGAATTGATTATAAGTGAAACAGGTTTGCAAGTGCAACCACATATAGAATTAAGGGAAGTGTGTGTAGAAGAATATGAGGGGATTATTATTCCAGGCGGAGATGTGATACATATGAAGGATGCAGAAGGACTCTTTTCAGTTATTCGTCAATTTCGCGAACAAGAAAAATTAGTAGCTGCTATTTGTGCTGGACCGTATGCGCTAGCAAAAGCAGGCTTATTCAAAGAAATCTCGTATACAGTAACTATGGATTATAAAAAATTAGATTGTTTTCCAGTAGAAAATTTTGTGTATGAAGAAGTTGTGAAACATTCAAATATTATTACAGCACAGGGGCATGCATTTGTACCATTTGGAATAGCGATTGCCTCTTATTTTGGAGTAACAAACGAACATAATATAAATTTTTACAGTGGTAAGGGGAATGTGATGATGGAGGAGCTTTTGCCTGAGAATGTATAAAAGCTAGCTAATGCTAGCTTTTTTCTTTTTGACATCGATAAATGGCTAACGTTTTCGGATCGCGCCATATACCGTTATGAAGTGACAATTCATTTTCTACTTCTTCTTTTAGCCATTCCTTCATTTCCGCGTGAAGAAGTGTATTATCAGGTATATTTAGCGACGGAAACATGCTAGAAATATAGTTTAAAATCGGAGTAGCATGATGAAAAACGAGAGCATTATGAATAACTGCTTCTTCAACAGTTGGAAAAACAGACTGTAATATCTCTTTACCATTTTCTAAACAAAATGGAGTGACTGATGATGTTGTTTTCGGCAAATCAAATGCGTCTAACATGCGGTTACACATTTCAACTATACGAGGTAATGTAACGTTAGAGTTTGTTGTAGCTAAAAGTGAGCCACCGGGACGAATTACTTTATGGAATCCTTGGATTGTTTTTTCGACGTCTTTCATGTGATATAACATATGTCTTGCGATGATCCAGTCGTAGCAATTAGCTTCGAAAGGAAGTTTACCAGCGTCACCCGGTCTCCATTCAATTATGCTATTCTTCATTGCAGCTTCAGAAAGCATCGTTTTCGATTGATCAAAACCAGTTAGTTGTCCTTTATGACCGTTAGTTTGTAAAAGGGAAAGAAAATTCCCATTAGCGCACCCAACCTCTAATATTTTTTCGTCTCCTTGAAGTTGTAAATGCCCCATGACGACTTCATCTAAATTCACTTGTTTTTCTTCGTAATGTTTATGCGTATCGATACGTGTTTGTAAATGGTTGCTTACGTTGTATTGGCGTTTTACATCATTCATTTTTTCACATTCCACCTTCGTGCAAAATTGCTGAATCGCATGTGTCAATACGTCGGTTTTCTTTAAACCTTCGTAATGGAGTGCAGATTCAAACCTTTCAAGTAATTTTTCTTCAATTCGAAAATGAATATCTTTTCGCTTCGTCATTGAAATCTCGCCCCTTTGCATCTGTTAGTGAGACTATAGCACGCTTGAAAAATTTGTGTAAATAATTTGTGTACACAAATGAAAGAGAAGAAAAAATTGTTTGAATGTGAGTTTAAACTATTGACGATTTAACCGTTTTCATATATTCTTAAATTAAGAAATATTCAAATAATTAAAAAGAAATGAGAGAGTCACATGCTTCTTCAAGGAACACATCGAATTGGTCGTATGGCCATGCTGTTGGCACTTGCGGATGAGAATGAAAGCCCTGTATTATCTGTTCCAAAAGGTTGGAAGTATTGTACGGGGAAAGTGGGTTCGATGAATTCGCAAAAAGTTGTAGCAGCAATGGAAACAGCGGCTAAAAGCAACCAAGTTATTGAAACAGACGTTTACAGAGAAACACATGCACTTTATCATGCAATTATGGAAGCTTTGTACGGAGTGACGAGAGGTCAAATTCAGTTAGCAGACGTTCTTCGTACAGTAGGACTTCGATTTGCGATTGTGCGCGGCACACCATACGACGGAAAAAAAGAAGGCGAATGGGTTGCTGTTGCATTATATGGAACGATTGGTGCACCTGTAAAAGGATCTGAGCATGAGGCGATTGGTTTAGGAATTAATCACATATGATTTGCCCATAGTCTATTAGTTAGAAGGGGGCCTTATTCTTTAGGACAGAAGTCTGTCTTAAAAAGATAAGGTCCCCTTTTGCCTTTATAAGGAGGAAAAAGAATGATTACGTTAACAGGACACACATTGACAATTGAAGAAATGAAGAGGTTGTTACTTGAAGGAGAAGGTGTAACAGCTTGTCCAAATAGTATGCAAAAGGTGGCAGAGTGTCGCGAAGTAGTTGAGAAAATTGTAGAGGACGGAAAAGTCGTTTACGGTATTACAACTGGATTTGGAAAGTTCAGTGATGTGCTTATCCAAAAAGAGGATGTAAAGGCACTTCAACACAATTTAATTCAGTCACATGCATGCGGGATAGGTGATCCATTCCCTGAAGAAGTATCACGAGGTATGTTAATTTTACGAGCGAACACGATGCTTAAAGGAGTATCGGGCGTTAGACCGCTTGTTGTAAATATGCTTCTTGAGTTTGTAAATCGTAAAATTCACCCAGTTGTTCCGCAACAAGGTTCACTTGGTGCGAGTGGCGATTTAGCACCTTTATCTCATCTTGCGCTTGTATTATTAGGCGAAGGTGAAGTGTTCTATAAGGGAAAACGCGTTCATGCGATGGTTGCTCTTACAGAAGAAGGTCTTGAGCCGATTGAACTTGAAGCGAAAGAAGGGCTTGCATTAATTAATGGTACGCAGGCGATGACAGCGCAAGGAGTTCTTTCTTATATAGAAGCAGAAGCAACGGCGTATCAAGCTGAACTCATTGCTTCGATGACAATTGAAGGATTACAAGGCATTATTGATGCATTTGATGAAAATGTTCATAAAGCACGTGGTTATAAAGAGCAAGTGGAAGTAGCGAGCAGAATTCGTGACATCCTTCATGATAGTAAGTTAACAACGAAACAAGGAGAATTACGTGTACAGGATGCATATTCACTTCGCTGTATCCCGCAAGTGCACGGTGCTTCTTGGCAAGTTTTAAATTATGTGAAAGAAAAATTAGAAATTGAAATGAATGCAGCAACAGATAATCCACTTATTTTTGATGGTGGGGAAAAAGTAATTTCGGGTGGGAATTTCCATGGTCAACCGATTGCGTTTGCGATGGACTTCTTAAAAGTAGGAATGGCGGAACTTGCAAATATTTCAGAGCGTCGTATTGAGCGTTTAGTAAACCCACAATTAAATGATCTACCTCCATTTTTAAGTCCAGAACCAGGACTTCAGTCTGGTGCGATGATTATGCAATACGCAGCAGCGTCACTTGTTTCTGAAAATAAAACGTTAGCACATCCGGCGAGTGTTGATTCAATCCCGTCATCAGCTAACCAAGAAGATCACGTAAGTATGGGAACAATTGCTTCACGCCATGCACATCAAATTATTCAAAATGCAAGACGTGTTCTTTCAATTGAGATGATTTGTGCGATGCAAGCAGCAGAATATCGCGGTATTGAAAACATGAGTACAGTGACGAAGAGCTTCTACCATCAAGGTCGTCAGCAAGTACCTTCTATTACAAATGACCGTATATTCTCAACAGATATTGAAAATATTACGCATTGGTTAAAAACAAATTATTCGATAAAAGAAAGATTAGATGTAAACGCAGCACTATAAAATGAGAAAAGGGAGAGATTGAAATGGAAAAAGTACAACAAACAATTCGCGCGCCAAGAGGTACAGAGTTACAAACGAAAGGGTGGGTTCAAGAAGCTGCACTTCGTATGTTAATGAACAATTTAGATCCTGAAGTTGCTGAAAAACCAGAAGAACTAGTCGTATATGGCGGAATTGGCCGTGCGGCTCGTAACTGGGAAAGCTACCATGCGATTGTAGATTCATTAAAAACGTTAGAAAGCGATGAAACATTACTTGTTCAATCAGGAAAACCAGTTGCCATTTTTAAATCACATGAAGATGCACCTCGCGTACTGTTAGCGAACTCAAACTTAGTACCAAAGTGGGCGAACTGGGATCACTTCCGTGAACTAGAGAAAAAAGGTCTTATGATGTACGGACAAATGACAGCAGGTAGCTGGATTTATATTGGAACACAAGGTATTTTACAAGGAACGTATGAAACATTTGGCGAAGCTGCACGTCAACATTTCGATGGTTCATTAAAAGGTACAGTAACACTTACTGCTGGTTTAGGTGGTATGGGTGGTGCACAACCTCTTGCTGTAACGATGAATGGCGGTGTTGTCATTGCTATTGACGTTGATAAGCGCAGCATCGATCGTCGTATTGAAAAGAGATACTGTGACATGTATACAGAATCGTTAGAAGAAGCATTAACGGTTGCGAACGAGTATAAAGAGAAGAAAGAACCAATTTCAATTGGTTTATTAGGAAATGCGGCAGAGATTTTACCAGAACTAGTGAAGCGTAATATTACGCCAGATTTAGTTACGGATCAAACATCTGCTCATGATCCATTAAACGGTTATATTCCAGTAGGTTACACATTAGAAGAAGCAGCAAAACTTCGTGAAGAAGATCCAGAACGTTACGTACAATTATCAAAAGAAAGCATGACAAAACATGTGGAAGCAATGCTTGCTATGCAAGCAAAAGGTGCAATTACATTTGATTATGGAAATAATATTCGCCAAGTTGCTTTCGATGAAGGTTTGAAAAATGCATTCGATTTCCCAGGATTCGTTCCAGCATTTATCCGTCCATTATTCTGCGAAGGAAAAGGACCATTCCGCTGGGTAGCACTTTCTGGTGATCCAGAAGATATTTATAAAACAGACGAAGTAATTTTACGTGAATTTGCTGACAATGAGCATTTATGTAACTGGATTCGTATGGCTCGTCAGCAAGTTGAATTCCAAGGTCTTCCATCACGTATTTGTTGGTTAGGTTACGGTGAGCGCGCGAAATTTGGTCGCATCATTAATGAAATGGTTGCAAATGGTGAATTATCAGCACCGATCGTTATCGGCCGTGACCATTTAGATTGCGGATCAGTAGCATCTCCAAACCGTGAAACAGAAGCGATGAAAGACGGTAGTGATGCAGTAGCAGACTGGCCAATTTTAAATGCATTAATTAATAGTGTAAACGGTGCGAGCTGGGTATCTGTTCACCATGGTGGCGGCGTTGGTATGGGTTATTCACTTCACGCTGGAATGGTTATTGTTGCAGATGGAACAGAAGCGGCAGCAAAACGTATTGAGCGCGTATTAACTTCTGACCCTGGAATGGGTGTTGTTCGTCACGTCGATGCAGGATATGACTTAGCTGTGGAAACTGCGAAAGAAAAAGGCGTTAACATTCCGATGATGAAATAAGGAGGAGAAAACATGCTGGACACTTTACTAATAAATATCGGTCAATTACTAACAATGGATCAAGAAGATGGCTTGTTAAGAAGGGAAGCGATGAGTACGCTTCCTGTTATCGAAAACGGTGCGGTTGGAATTGAAAACGGCGTAATTACTTTTGTTGGAACAGCGGAAGAAGCTAAAGGATTACAAGCGAAAGAAGTTATTGATTGCGGCGGGAAAATGGTTTCTCCTGGTCTTGTTGACCCGCATACTCATCTTGTATTTGGTGGATCTCGTGAAAATGAAATCGCACTAAAATTACAAGGAGTTCCGTACTTAGAAATTTTAGAACAAGGCGGAGGTATTCTTTCAACTGTAAATGCAACGAAACAGGCGTCTAAAGAAGAACTTGTTCAAAAAGCGAAAGTCCACTTAGACCGTATGCTATCTTTCGGAGTTACAACTGTAGAAGCGAAGAGTGGTTACGGATTAGATGATGAGACGGAATGGAAGCAATTGGAGGCAACTGCGCAATTACAAAAAGAGCATCCAATCGATTTAGTTTCTACATTTTTAGGTGCTCATGCAGTTCCGAAAGAGTATAAAGGTAGATCGAAAGAATTTTTACAATGGATGTTAGACCTACTACCAGAAATGAAAGAGAAGCAGTTAGCGGAATTCGTTGATATTTTCTGCGAAACAGGTGTGTTCTCTGTCGAAGAATCAAAAGAGTTTTTATTAAAAGCGAAAGAGCTTGGCTTTGATGTGAAAATTCATGCGGATGAAATCGACCCACTTGGTGGTGCGGAAGCAGCGGCTGAAATTGGTGCAGCATCAGCGGACCATTTAGTTGGCGCTTCTGATAAAGGAATTGAAATGCTTGCAAACTCTAATACAGTAGCGACTTTATTACCAGGAACAACTTTCTATTTAAATAAAGAAAGCTTTGCTCGTGGACGTAAAATGATCGATGAAGGTGTTGCAGTTGCATTAGCTACAGACTTTAACCCAGGCAGCTGTCCAACTGAGAACATTCAGCTTATTATGAGCATCGCAATGCTTAAACTGAAAATGACACCAGAAGAAGTTTGGAATGCAGTAACAGTTAACTCTTCTTACGCAATTAATCGTGGTGATGTAGCTGGGAAAATTAGAGTTGGTCGCAAGGCGGATTTAGTTTTATGGGATGCTTACAATTATGCTTACGTACCGTATCATTACGGCGTAAGTCATGTAAATACAGTATGGAAGAATGGTAATATCGCATATACAAGAGGTGAACAATCGTGGAGCACGGCCACTATTTAAAGAAAAATGCAAAGTTTATTGATCGTGAAGTGACGAAATGGAGTGAGATGATTAAAGGTTGGGAGGAAGGCGTGGAAATATTCGGTGCTGCCTTAATTGGAGCACCCCTTTCTAAACCATCTATTAGTCATTCAGGAGCAAGTTTTGCTCCAAAAACAATTCGTGCGATGTTAGATGCATATAGCACGTACGCAATTACAGAAGAACATGATATGAAAGAAAGTGTCTTATATGATTGCGGCGATATTACGATGCATGTGACGGATATAAAAGAAAGTCATAACCGAATTGCGAAAACAGTTGGTCATGTAACGAAAGTAAATCCGAACATGATACCAATCGTTCTTGGTGGTGACCATTCGATTAGTTTTCCGAGTATAACAGGGTTTGCAAACAGTAAAGGAAAGATCGGTATTATTCAATTTGATGCCCATCATGATTTACGTAATTTAGATGATGGTGGCCCATCAAATGGTACACCGTTCCGTAGTCTACTAGAAAATGATGTCATTACAGGAAAACAACTCGTTCAAATCGGAATTCGTAATTTTTCAAATGCACGAGCGTACCATGAATATGCAAAAGAACATGGCGTGACAGTGTATACAATGAAAGATGTACGAGAGCGAGAAATCAAAGATATTATCACGGAAAGTATTGAAGTATTAAGAAAGCAAGGCGTGACTTCTATTTACATTTCTCTTGATATGGATGTACTAGATCAAGCATTTGCACCAGGTTGTCCAGCGATTGGTCCTGGCGGAATGGATAGTACGACGTTACTTGATGCGATTGAATTTCTTGGTAAAGAACCGCTCGTTCAAGGGATGGATATAGTAGAAATTGATCCAACCCTTGATTTCAGAGATATGACGAGTCGAGTAGCTGCACAAGTGATTATGAGTTTTCTTTTAGCGAGAGAAACAGCTCGTAAGCAGGTTAGTATGTAGGCGTGAAATGAATAGATAATATTTACCGATGCCGTAAAAAACACATTACTACTCGTATGTAGTAATGTGTTTTTATGTTAAAAGCGAAGTTGAAGTTAGAATATATGAATGTGTGGAGAAGTCAATAAAATTGTGGGTTTTTGGTGTTATTTTACGGATTCATTTTCTTAGTTTGAAAGGATTGACATGAAAAATAATTTTATGATAAAATAAAAATTTTGCTAAAAAAATGAATGTGTGTTAAGATTGAGAAGGTTACCATATATGGAGGTGGATTATTTGTTTCAAATTGGCGATAACATTGTTTATCCAATGCAGGGAGCAGGTATAATTAAAGCCATAGAAGAGAAGGAAATCGCAGGAGAAAAACAACAGTATTATGTTATAAAAATGTCGGGTAGTAATATGGAAATAATGATTCCGGCAGGAAGAATATTGAGCTCAAATATACGACCAATCACGGATATAACGGCAATAGCACACATATTGAATATTTTTCAACATGGAGAATCTGATAGATTACTTACGTGGAAACAAAGGTATAAATTGAACACTGATAAAATAAAGACGGGTAAAATACAAGAAGGTGCTGAAGTTGTACGTGATTTATTGCGTATGCAGAAAGAAAAAGCACTTAATGCAAGCGAAAAGAAGATGTTAGATAACGCACACGAATTTTTGATTAGTGAACTGGGATTAATTGACGGTATCACAGAAAGTCAAATAAAAAGCTTTTGTTAAGATTCATTACAAATAATCTATTACATCCCAAAAAATATTTCAAATTTTTTGGGAACATAATTATAGAAAATTAATCATTTCAAAGACATTCAACTCTTTCAAACCACTTTTAGAGCATTAACCTCTTTTGTTATTACTACAATCAAATCCATTTTTATTTTTTAAATTCTTTACGAATGTTCGAAGTTTAATTAAACACTTCGATAGAATAGTTACTTGATTTTTGCAATCCTGATTCACACTGGCACGGACGAGGAGCCGTAAGGATGAAAGAGAGGTAGGGCTTTCATTGTTTTAGGTTTATAAGTTATTATTTTTAGAAGAATACTGAACCACTCTCACTTCTATTGTTAAAGTTTTTTATATGTGAAGAGATAATAATTGTTTATTTTCTTTATATAAAAGAGATAAATGAGTTGTCATCCATATACGGTAAACTAAAAAAGGTTTCCTTCCTAGGAAACCTTTTTTTATTTGTATCATTCTATTTTTGTGATATTCGAATGTTTGATGGTAAAGGCGAATAAATTGACGTTACTATCTAAAAGTAAGTATGATGCGATTATGGTAAGAATTTTTTAAGGGGGAAGAAAAATGACAAGTTCAAATAGTAAAGCGGCAAGTATTTATGAAGGAACAAATATAAACGCTTGGGGATCCTTTGGAAATATTGAAGAAACAAAGTTGTTTAGTCCGATTCAAATTGGATCCTGGTCTCTTCGTAATCGTATAGCAATGGCACCGATGACGAGATGTTTCGCGAATCATGAAACAGGAGTCGTTGGTACTGATGTAGTCGAGTACTATAAAAAACGTGCAGCTGATGGAGTTGGCTTAATTATTACAGAGGGAATCGTCATTAGCCCAAGAGCAAAAGGAAATCCAGGAGTACCAGGGATTTATACACAAGAACAAATCGATTCGTGGAAGCCTGTTACAGAGGCAGTACATAAAGAAGGTGGAACGATCATTGCTCAAATATGGCATGTTGGACGTATGAGTCATCACGAGATAATTGGTGGGCAAATGCCGCAAGCACCGTCTGCTATCGCAGCTGAGGGAAATGTGCCACGTTTTCGTAAACCGTTTGATACCCCGGAAGAAATGACAATAGAAGAAATAAAGAAAGTAATTGGTCAATACGCACAAGCTGCGAGAAACGCGATCGAAGCTGGATTTGATGGGGTAGAAATTCACGGTGCACACGGATATTTAATCGATCAATTTACTTATGAGTTTGCAAATAAGCGTACTGATAAATACGGCGGAGATTTAAAGCAAAGGTTAACATTTATGAAAGAAGTAACAGAGGCTGTAATAGAAGCTGTTGGAGCTGATAAAACACTTCTTCGCTTCTCTGCTTTCAAAGGTGATAATCCTACTTATATGTGGGGAAATCCTGAGCTTGCAATTAAAACGTTTGTAAATATGTTCAAAGAAGTTGGATTAACGATGATTCACCCTTCAACGATGAATTTTACGGCAGTTATTGCTGACGGAAAGAATTTTCATCAATTAGTAAGAAAATATTGGGATGGTACGATTGTAGGAGTAGGGAGTTTGAATCCGAAAGAGGCTGAAGAAGCACTGCAAGAAGGAACAATTGATGTAGCGGCATTTGGAAGACCTTTAATTGCTAATCCAGACTTCATTCATCGAATTAAAAATGCTGAAAGTTTAGTGGAATATGATGCGAAAGAGCATCTTGCTACGTTAATTTGAATAAAGATAAAAGGAGAACACATCAGGTGTTCTCCTTTTATTATGGAATTTCATAGGAGGAAGCGGAATGAGTGAAACGCTACTCGTTATTATTAGTATATTGCTCTTATTGATGTTACTATTAATCATTTTTTTTATTATTACATTTTTTATTAAAAAACGGACTCATCATTCTATATTAAAGTTACATCCATATTTAGGAAGGATGCGTTATTTACTTGAAAAGATAGGACCGGAATTTAGGCAGTATTGGTTTGATCATGATACGGATGGAAAGCCCTTTTCACGTTATGATTTTCAAAGTGTAATGTTTCTAGCAAAATACCGTTCAGAAATACTCGGTTTTGGATCGAAACGAGATTTTGATGCATCTGGATATTATATTGCTAATACGCTGTTTCCGGTATTAACAGAGGAACTAAGTGTGAATGTAACGCAAGAACGTGAAGGGAAAAAGTATGTGATTCATAAAGAAGGGTTATTTTCACGGAGAGAAAAATTGACAGCGGATACAACGAATCTTTGGTTATACGAAGAAGACGATGCAATTATAGTCGGTGAAAACCGCAAATATCCATGGAAACTGTATGGCATGTTTGGAGCATCAGCTACTTCTTACGGTGCGATTGGAGAAAATTATATTTTAGCGAGCGGGTTTGGAGCAAAAATGGCAGGTGGATCGTGGATTAATACTGGTGAAGGTGGCGTTATTCCAGAACATTTACATACAGGTGCGAATATCATTGCGCAAATTGGTCCGGGTTTATTTGGGTACCGTGATGAGGATGGTAATTTTTCAATGGAGAAATTTATGGAGAAAGCAAAAGAAAGCAACATTAAAGCATTCGAATTGAAATTTGGTCAAGGTGCGAAAATACGTGGTGGTCATTTAGAGGGACAAAAAGTAAATGAGAAGATCGCTTCTGTTCGAAATGTGCGAGAAGGAGAGACAATTAATTCACCGAATCGATTTCCATTTTTAAAGAATGCAGCAGATACACTTTATTTTATTCAACGTTTGCAAGAAAACGGCGGTAAACCAGTCGGGATGAAGATTGTAATTGGGCAGCAGGAGCCGTTGGAAGATTTATTCAAAACGATGAAAGAGTTAAACGTCTATCCAGATTTCATTACAATTGATGGTTCAGAAGGTGGATCAGGAGCAACATATAAATCGATGGCAGATAGTATGGGGATGCCGCTTATTCCAGCGTTACTGACATGTATTGATACAGCGAATCATTATGACGTTCGGGACAAATTCAAAGTGTTTGCCTCGGGGAAATTAATTACACCAGATAAAGTGGCAATTGCTTTAGCTATTGGTGCAGATGCTGTAAATTCAGCCCGCGGTTTTATGATGGCGAGTGGCTGCATAATGGCGCTTCAATGTAATTCGGGGCAATGTCCGTCTGGTGTGGCGACGACGAATCCTCATTATCAAAAAGCGTTAGATCCGTATGAGAAGAAGTGGCGGGTCATGAACTATATAATAAGTATGAGATATAGTTTATTTGCACTAGCGGCAGCAGCGGGAGTAAAGAGTCCGCGTCATTTAACGAGAGAGCATATTGTGTTTAAAGACGAGAAGGGGAGAGTGGTGCCTCTTTCGGAATTGTTTCCTATAATAAATCAAACCTAAAAATATATTTTATATTTAAAAATTTTTGGAGGAATAATCACATTGTTTAGAAAATATTAAGGGTATAATGGGAAAGGTTTTTAAAAATGACTATTTTTAGGGAGAGATTCACTTGGATCAAGGTTCGTACAGTATTACAATTTTTTTACTCGTCATAGGGCTCGTTATATTTGGACGTATGCGTTCTATGAATCGACCAATTAAAAATAAAGGAAGACGACTATTATTTCCATTATTCTTTTTATTACCTGGTTTTTCTTTATATGCGGCACCGATACAACTTGCTGATTGGCAAATTGGGGTAGCTGCTGGGATTGGACTGTTATTATCAATTCCACTAATTATTTTAACTGGATATGAATTGAGAGAAGATGGTCAAATTTATGCGAAAAAAAGTATTGCTTTTATTGCTACATTTTTAATTATTGTCCTTTTACGTGCTTATTTTAGAAGACATTTACAAGGTTTAGATCCAAAGTCAATCGGCATTCTTTTCTACACCCTTGCGGTTTGTTATATAGTACCTTGGCGTATTGGCTGCTATATAAAATTTCGTAAAGTATACGTAGAGAAAGAGAAAATTACGATGCCAATAAGCTAAAAGCCATACATTTGTATGGCTTTTAGCTTATTTTCATTTGTCGGATAAACAAATGAAAATAAGGTGTGAAAAAGCACTTTTTATTTCCTGAATATTGTAACTTTAATTTCTTTTGAAAGCCGGGTAATCCACTGGGATAAAGGCGTTTATAAAGGTTTTCACATGTAGTGAAAAGGGCTTGTTCCCTTGAAAGAACAAAAAAAGTTTGTTAAGGTAGGGAACCATAAGCGAAAACAAGAAAATAGAAAAAGTCATTTTTCGAAATTTTGAATGGCTTATGTAACTAAGGGAGAGATTTGGTGAAGATTGAGATTATGGTTTCGCTTGCTATTTATATGGCAGGTATGTTGTATATCGGTTATTGGTCTTATAAGAAGACATCCGATTTATCAGATTATATGTTAGGCGGAAGGGGACTTGGTCCAGCAGTTACAGCTTTATCAGCTGGTGCTTCTGACATGAGTGGTTGGATGCTAATGGGATTACCTGGTGCGATGTATGCAACAGGATTATCAAGTGTATGGATTGCGATAGGTTTATTAATAGGTGCTTATGCAAACTATTTAATTCTTGCCCCACGTTTGCGAACGTATACAGAATTGGCAAATGATTCCATTACGATTCCGGATTTTTTAGAAAATCGGTTTAAGGATCGTACGAAAATACTTCGTTTTGTCTCCGCTATCGTCATTTTAGTATTTTTCACATTTTATGCGTCGGCTGGTTTAGTTTCAGGTGGACGTTTGTTTGAAAATTCTTTTAACCTTGATTATAAAATTGGTTTATTTGTAACTGTGGGTGTCGTTGTTGCTTATACACTATTCGGTGGCTTTTTAGCAGTAAGTTGGACCGACTTTGTGCAAGGTTGTATTATGTTTATCGCTCTCGTATTAGTGCCAATTGTTGCTTTTACAGATGTTGGTGGTGTAACAGAAACATTCAATACGATTAAGCAAGTTGATGCATCGCATTTAGATATGTTTAAAGGGACTACAATATTAGGGATTATTTCCTTTTTAGCATGGGGGCTTGGGTATTTTGGTCAGCCGCATATTATTGTCCGCTTTATGGCAATTACCTCTATTAAAGATTTGAAAACTTCTCGTAGAATCGGTATCGGTTGGATGGCGATTTCCATTATAGGTGCAATGCTCACTGGCTTGGTTGGTATCGCCTATTACGCTAAAAATAATGAGACATTACAAGACCCAGAAATGGTCTTTGTAACATTCTCAAACATATTATTCCATCCGTACATTACTGGGTTTTTATTGTCAGCTATATTAGCTTCGATTATGAGTAGTATTTCCTCGCAATTACTTGTTATTTCAAGTGCAGTAACGGAAGATTTCTATAAAACATTTTTCCGTCGTAAAGCAAGTGATAAAGAACTTGTATTTATTGGTAGACTGTCAGTATTAGTAGTAGCTATGATCGCGGTTGTTTTAGCGTATCATCCAAGTGATGCAATTTTAACACTTGTCGGTTATGCTTGGGCAGGATTTGGTTCAGCATTTGGACCCGCTATTTTATTAAGTTTATATTGGAAGAGAACGAACAAATGGGGCGTTCTTGCTGGTATGATTGTCGGTGCGGTAGTTGTTATTACTTGGGTACAAATTCCAAGTTTAAAAGCAACTATGTATGAAATGGTACCTGGATTCTTCTGTAGCTTATTAGCTGTTATTGTTGTGAGTTTATTAACGAAAGAACCAGTTAAAGCAATTCATCGTGAATTTAATGAGATGGAAGCGGTGCTGGAAGAAGAAACGAAATGATTTGAAAAAAGAGTAAACGGTGAATAGCGTTTACTCTTATTTCATTTTAAATGAAATAAGTAACTTGTTGACAAAGAAAAGTAAGTAACTTATAATAAATATTAAGTTTGAGATAAATGACATTCTAAATCAAGGTTTATTATGATTATAGAGTGAGTAAATATTTTTTTGGTAAAATATCTCGAAATCGAGATAATTCCGATAAGCTAGAAGTTGATGTGGAATTTTATAATTAATATCTCGGATTCGAGATAAAATTATTATGACAGATTTTATTTTGCAGTATGGACAAAATGAATAATGAATTTTAATGTATAAAAGTTTTTAAAATGAAATAAAAAGGGGCGGAGAAAATGACAAAGAAAACGATGGGAATTCATCACATTACAGCAATTGTAGGACACCCACAAGAGAATGTAGATTTTTATGCTGGTGTATTAGGTTTACGTCTAGTGAAACAAACAGTAAATTTTGACGATCCGGGTACGTACCATCTTTATTTTGGCAATGAAGGAGGAAAGCCTGGAACAATTATTACGTTTTTCCCATGGGCAGGTGCTCGCCAAGGAGTTATTGGTGACGGTCAAGTAGGAATCACTTCTTATGTTGTACCAAAAGGGGCAATGGAGTTTTGGGAAAATAGATTAGAAAAATTCGATGTTTCGTATACAAAAATGACTCGATTTGGAGAGCAGTATTTAGAATTTGATGATCCACATGGTTTGCATATAGAATTAGTAGAAAGAGATGAGGGCGAATTAAATAATTGGACTTTTGGAGAAGTTACGCCAGAAGTAGCAATTAAAGGATTTGGTGGTGCAGTTCTTTTATCGGCACAGCCTCAAAAAACAGCTGAACTGTTAGAACATATCATGGGTCTTGAGAAAATTGGAGAAGAGGGTGAATTTGTTCGATTCCGTTCTTCTGCTGATATTGGAAATATTATCGATTTGAGGTTATCGACAATTGGTCGTGGCCAAATGGGCGTTGGTACAGTGCATCATATTGCTTGGAGAGCGAGTGACGATTCTGATCAGCTAGACTGGAAAGAGCATGTGTCTCGTTTTGGATACCATGTAACCCCTGTACAAGATCGAAATTATTTTAACGCAATTTATTTTAGAGAACACGGTGAAATTTTATTTGAAATTGCAACAGATCCTCCTGGTTTCGCTCATGATGAATCGTTAGAGACGATGGGTGAGGAATTAAAGTTACCGGAACAATATGAACAACATAGAAAACAGCTTGAACAAACACTTTTACCATTTGAAGTGAGAAATTTAGATTAAAGTGATTGAAAGGGGAAAAGGATTATGATGAAACATGTTTTTCAAAAAGGAAAAGATGCGTCAAAACCAGTGTTGTTATTACTTCATGGAACAGGTGGTAATGAATTAGATTTATTACCACTTGCAGAAATAATAGATCCGGAAGCTTCAGTATTAAGTGTTCGTGGAAATGTATTAGAGAATGGGATGCCGCGTTTTTTCCGTCGATTAGCAGAAGGTATTTTTGATGAAGAGGATCTTATTTTCCGTACGAAGGAATTAAATGTGTTTTTAGATGAAGCTGCAAAAACATATGAATTTGATAGAAATAACATTGTTGCTATCGGTTATTCAAATGGAGCAAACATTGCTGCAAGCTTATTATTCCATTACGAAAATGCGTTAAAAGGTGCTGTGCTTCATCACCCAATGGTGCCTAGAAGAGGAACACAATTGCCTAATTTAGCTGGGAAATCCGTGTTTATTGCTGCTGGGACAAATGATCCAATTTGTTCATCTTCTGAGTCAGAGGAATTGAAGCTACTATTAGAAAATGCAAACGCTAATGTAACAATGCATTGGGAAAATAGAGGGCATCAATTAACGATGGGTGAAGTAGAAAAAGCAAAAGAATGGTATGGAAAAACAGTTCTATAAGTACAAATAATAAAAGAAGCATCTGCTAATTGTTAGCAGATGCTTCTTTTATTATTTAAGACTGGATTGCAAGGTGAGATGAAGAAAGTGGTAGCTGAATATCAACGATCGTACCTTTATTTAATTCACTTGAAATGTGTAATTTACCATGATGTTCTTCAATTATTTTGTAACACATCATTAATCCTAGTCCAGTTCCCTTTTCTTTTAAGCTATAAAATGGTTCGCCTAAACGAGAGATACGTTCTTCTGGGATACCGCAACCTTCATCGATAATACGTATTAAGAGGAAGGTATCTTCTAATGGTTTTGTTTGGATGAAAATATTTCCACCAGTTGGCATCGCTTCAATCGCATTTTTTAATATATTTATAAAAACTTGTTTTAATTGGTTGCTGTCACACTGAATGTCATATACGTAATCAAAATGATCCATAATGATGTGAACGCTATGCATAATAGCAGTTGGTAAAATAAATGTAACGACCTCTTCAATCAAAGCTTGTATGTTACAAGTTTTGATTGATAATACTTGTGGTTTAGACATCGCCATAAATTGACTTGTGATAGATTCCATTTGTGAAATTTCACTTAACATAACATCAACATACCATTTATTTTCCTCACTTATTTCAGGGAGCAGCAATGTTAAAAAGCCTTTTAGTGAAGTGAGTGGATTTCGAATTTCATGGGCAATTCCAGCTGTCAGTTGTCCGACTACAGCAAGTTTTTCTGATCTTCGTAATAACTTTTCTGTTTCTTTAAGTTCTGTAACATCTCTTCCCATTACGATAAGACCTTTACGGGAGCCGTCAGGATGATACAGAGGAACTTTCGATATACTTAAGATTAAGTCGAAATCATCTCTATGTATAATAAATTCCTCTCCGTGAAGAATTTGTCTTTGTTGCCATGCTAGTTCATCGACCTCTTCACAATGTAAAAAAGATTCTCGGTACGCTTCATTATATTGAATGAGTTCACTATCTTTTTTCCCATGGTAAGGTACATGATGAAAATCGAAGCAAGAAAGTGCGTAGTCATTTGCCTCAAGCCAACGCCCTTCATGATCCTTAAATATAACAAACGCAGGCATTGAATCCATTAATGTACGTAATCTCTTCTCACTTTCTTTTAGCATTTTTTCAATTCTTTCTGATTTTTCAAGAGGTTTCATAATGGCATATACGCCAGTTAGACGATTTTGGACAAAAATAGGAACTAGTTTTGTCACGACGTCTAATAAGAATCCACTTTTATGATAAATAGATAAGATATACTCTTGTTGATTATCCGCTTCAGTATTCTTTATATTTTGTAATACTTGCTCAGAAATATGAGCTTCTAAAATAGAGGTAATGTTTTTGCGCTCTAATTCTAAAGAAGTGTAACCTAGTATTCTTTCGGCAGAAGGATTTATATGTAGAATAAATCCCTCTAAATTTAATGAAATAATACTATCAGGATTGTGTTCGAACAGAGATGCGTACATTTCTGCTAAAGAACGATCTTGTACATGTTTTCGTAAACGTCCAGAAATGTTCGGATGACGTTTTTTTTGAGTAGATGAATATTTTTTACGACTCATATAATTTCCTCCGTACAATTAGCATCTAAAAAGATTTGTCTATTCATAACTATAATATAGATGTAATGTGTATTTCTATAAAAAATGGAAGTTATAGAATAAATTTTATTTTCTTTATTTTGGTAAAGTGAGTGTAAGGTGGTAATAAGGGGAGCTTATATTGTTTTATAAATCTTTTGTAAGTTACAGGAGTGTGTTTTCCCTATAACATTAGGATAGAGGAGGGGGAGATAAAATGAAAAATTATATTCAAGGGATTGATCATGTGCAAGTAGCTGCGCCTGTAGGGTGTGAAGAAGAAGCACGAGAATTTTATGGTCATAAAATAGGTATGGAGGAAATACCGAAGCCAGAGGAATTAAAGAAGCGTGGTGGGTGCTGGTTTAAGTGTGGAAATCAAGAGATTCATATCGGAGTCGAGCAAAACTTCAATCCTGCTAAAAAGGCGCATCCAGCTTTTTATGTTTTAAAAATTGATGAATTTAAACAAGAGTTAATAAAGCAAGGTATTGAAGTAATAGACGATCATGCACGTCCAGATGTAATTAGATTTTACGTTTCAGATCCGTTTGGAAATCGAATTGAATTTATGGAAAATAAAAACTAGGTGGATTTCCACCTAGTTTTTTAACCTTTTCTAAACAACCCTAACACTTCAACCGTTTCGGTAATGTTAACGAATGCATGAGGATCAATTTCTGAAATTGTTAATTTCATACTTGCCAATTCTTCACGAGAAACGACTGTCATAAGTACACGTTTTTTTTCACTGGAATAAGCACCTTCACCATCAAGTAATGTAATCCCACGTACAACAGTTGAAAGAAGTTGTTTTTTCATTTTTTCTGCTTCATTTGTTACAATCATAAGTGTAACTTTTCGATGTTTCGTATGAATAGCATCGATGACTTTACCAGTTACATAAATGGAAAGTAAGCTTGTAAGAGCAACATCCCAAGTGAAGAAGAATCCTGCAATTATTACAACGACTGCATTTAAAATAATAAGGAATCCACCAAGTTTAATGTCTCTTTTGCGAGATAACAACATACCGATAATATCAAATCCACCAGTTGATCCATTACAGTTAAAAACAAGGCCGATACCAGCTCCGGCAATGACACCACCAAAGATAGATGATAAAAGTGGATCTGTTGCTACGACTTTTACTGGAACGTAGTATAATGCGACCGATAATACAATAACAGAGATAACCGTGTTAAAAATTACTTTTTTTCCAAGACCTATGTATCCTAAAATAAGGATAGGTAAGTTTAATACAAAGTTAATAATACCCGTGTTTACAGGAGTTACAATCCCTAAAATAATAGCAATTCCGCCAATTCCACTACTTAAAATTTTGTGGGGGATAAGGAAAAGATTAAAGGCAATCGCAATAATAATAGAACCAATAATAACACCAAGAAATCTGACCATCTCTTTCCCGTCCTTCACTAAAAAATTCATATTATTTCAAGATTATATATGATATTGAAAGTTTTGGGTAAAAACAGTTTATTTCGGAAAATTAGATTAATCAAAAGAATTCGAGTATTTTATCATTTGAAAGGGGATACAGATATGAGGGTAAAAACGTATCAACAGAAAAGCCCGTTGAAGCAAGAATGTGAGGATTCTTATTTTTGTAATGAAGATAAAAAGATTTATGGTGTATGTGATGGGGCAACACCGCTCGTCCCGTTTCGGGATGAAAAGGGACATAATGGAGCATACATAGCTTCGCATTTATTTGCAAGTTATTTTGCTTCATTACGTGAAACTCATAGTTTACAAGTTGCAGTTGCAAAAGCAAATGAAGCATTGCAAAGCAAAATGTTAGAATATAAAGTGGATACGAGAAAAAAAGAACATTTGTGGTGTACATGTATTGCAGCAGTTCAAATAGAAGGTGAAAAAATTGAATACGCACAGTTAGGGGACTGTATGATTGTCGCGATACTTCAAAATGGAACGATGCAAGTATTAACGCGAGATACGGTCGAAGGAATTAGTAAACGAGCAAAAAAGAAGAGAGAAGAAGATCGTAAAAAAGGGTTATCTGTACCAGAAGAACATATTTTTCAAGATGTGCGAGAACAGTTAAAATACAATCGTTATCTTGCAAATATACAGGGCGGGTATTCCGTTGCAAATGGAATGAAAGAAGCGGTACATTATTTACAACATGGTGAATTACATATAGAGGAAGTGAGCGGGATTTTTATTTGTTCAGACGGATTATTCCATCCAGATTGGCCACTCGAACAAACTGTTGCATATATAAGAAAGACTAGTATAAGCGAATATGTAGCAATTATTGAAGAGTTGGAAGGGGAAAAGAGAATAAGACCAGATGATAAAACAATTGTGATGATTGATTTTTAAGGGAGGATGTTCAAATGGAAATTAAATGTGCAAATTTAACATTTCAAGATGAATTAGTTCCTTTAGAAAAAGTAAATAAATTGATTATCCACCATACATCCGAAGATGGATGGGATGTGTATAAAACACATGAATTTCATCAAAAAGTAAGAGGATGGAGCGGGATCGGTTACAATTATTTTATTGAAGAAGATGGAACTGTAGTCGAAGGGCGAGGTTTACATATTGGAGCACATGCGAAAGATAATAATAGGGATACAATTGGAATATGTATGACGGGTAATTTTGATAAATATGATCCAACTACCGCACAAATGAATGCATTATATTCTTTATGTAAAATGTTTATGAAGCAGTTTGCTATAGAGAAAAGGAATATACTTGGCCATAGAGAGCTAGAAGGGGTTACAAAAACTTGTCCAGGAAATCGCTTTTCTATGGTAGAGTTAAGAAAAGTATTATCTTAAATATAGAGGAGTAACGAATGATGATGAATATAAAAATACCAAATGATAAAAAAGAAGAGCTTGTAGCACAAATTCAGCAATTTTTCGTTGAAGAAGATTTAGATGAAATTGGACGTTTCCAAGCAGAGCGTTTAATAGAAGAAATGATAAAATTAGTAGGACCATTTGCATACAATCAAGCAATTGGAGATGCTAGAAAACTTGTAACTGAAAAATTATCAAATATTGAAGAAGATTTGTATGTGCTAGAGAAGAGCGAAGGGAAGTAAAAAGAGCCATTTTGGTCGTCTTCCGTCAATTATAAAATAAGTATTATGCCACGGCTTTTTTCCGATGTTTTGTTTGGAAAAGGCCGTGAAGTTGTTTTTGGACGTATAAAATAAGCCTTTTCTTTTTTGTCACAAGGAACCTAGAATTAAAAAACGTTATTCTTTCTTAGCAAGCTAGATGAGAAAGAATAACGTTTTTTTAGATTGAGATTAAAAATATATTATCTTAATTTTATCTTTTTTTAATAATTTATTTATGGGCAATTTATAGTTGCTATTTATAATTCCTATATATAGCAGCTATGCATACTATGAAAAAGAACTTTGGAGGTGTAATACTTCGTATCAAAGTTGGGGGAATTGAAAATTTGTATACAATTAGCTGTAATCAAAATTTATAACATGAATTGCTCACATAGAATCTTCTTTTGGAAGATAAGTGGTGTGATTTTTTGTTAAATGAAGGAAGGGATTGGGAAGCTATGAATAAAACAATTTTAAAAACATGTATCATATCAGCAGTTTTAGGTGGAGTTCTATTAACTGAAAAAGGTGGAGAAGTGAAAGCAGAAGGGATTACACCACAAACGAATCATACTGGTGTATTTAAAGATGTTCCAAAGGGGCACTGGGCATATGAGGCGATTCATCAATTAACAGATGAGAAAATCATTTTCGGCTATGATGATGGGAGATTTGGTTTTGGAGATAACGTAACACGCGAACAAGTCGCAGCTTTAATGTATCGTTATTTTAATGTGGCAGAAAATAAAAATTATCAGAACCCATATGGGGACGTAAGCGAAGATTCGACAAGCTATATAAAGGAAATCTTGTCTTTAACAGAAATGGGTGTTTTTACGGGGGACGAGCATGGGAACTTTAGGCCAAAGGCATCCTTAACACGTGCAGAAATGGCACAGGTTCTTACAAATGCATTTCATTTAAAGGCAAAGAGTGATCACACTTTTAATGACGTTTCAACGAACTCATGGGCAAGAAACGCAATTAGTGCTGTTCAAACAAATAATATTGCAAAAGGAGTAGGAGGAGGGAAATTTGCTCCAAGTATGGATGTGACGCGTGAACAGTACGCACAATTTTTATACAATGCAATACAAGAAACTAAACACACTAAACAAACGAAAGGGCAATTACTAGCTAGCATACTTGGTGAAACAAACTGGAAAGGGACAAAAGTCTATGACAAAGACCATAATGATTTAACGAAAGAAAATCAAAATTTCATCGGGCTTGCAAAATATGATGCTAAAACTGCAAGGTATGAATTTTTCAATGCAAATACAGAAGAGAGTCGTAATGATAGCGGTACCTTCTTTATAACCAACGATGGAAAGAAAAGAGTGTTAATTTCTGAAACGCAAAATTATCAAGCGGTTGTTGAATTAACGCAATTAGACAAGGAGAAATTTACATATAAAAGAATGGGGAAAGATGCAAAAGGGAATGATGTAGAAGTGTTTGTTGAACATGTTCCTTATCATGAAAAAGAGCTGTCTTTCACGCGACCTGATAAAAATTTAGAGAGCTCGACGGGAAAAATAGTTACAGACGTTGATGGAGATGAAATTTTATCTAGTACACTATGGAACGGAACGGTGGTATTAGACGAACAGGGTAATAATGTAACAAAATATAACTCAAACTTAATCAGTCTAGCAAAATATGATAAAAATACAAATAAATACGAGTTTTTCAATGTGAATACAGGAGAAAGTCGTGGAGACTATGGTTTCTTTGATGTTGTACATGGTAATAAAATAAGAGCTCACGTTTCGTTAGGGAATAATAAATATGGTGCGGTCCTTGAACTTACAGAGTTAAATAAAGATAAATTTACGTATACAAGAATCGGGAAAGATGCGAATGGAAAAGATATAAAAATCTTTGTTGAGCATGAACCGTATACAGGTGACCTAAAACCAAATTTCACAAATTAATCTTTTACTCTAGTAAAGGCACTATGTTAGTAAGAAAAAGCCTGAGCGATTAGGTAATTATACAGTAGAAGTAAAATAGTTATTTAACGACAAATAGATGCCTTGAGGCATCTATTTGTCGTTTTAAAATGATTTTATGTGCAAATATAAAATACAAATTCTTTTTTCTCGGATCTAGTAATTCCCTACTTGCACCACCATACATCTTTGTTTTATTTATTCTCTTTATATTCATGTACTTTTTCTTTCACATTACCAACCGTATCTTTAGCAGTGCCTTTCACCTTATCCCATTTTCCTTCAGCTTGTAATTTCTTATTGTCAGTTACTTTCCCGACAACTTCTTTTACTTCACCCTTTACCTTATCAATAGCACCTTCTACTTTTTCTTTTAAACCATGATCATGTTTAGTCATACATTTCTCCTCCTTGTAGTTTGATTAGAATTCTCTTTTCATATTGCAAGTTGAATGATGTATCTAGTAATAGCGTAACAAATCTAGTTTAAATATTCAAATGATTAATGGGATAGAAAAGGAATTGTCATAGAATGTATAAGATTGCAATGGAAGGAGAAAGAATGTTAATTATATGTCTTTTGCAGTCCATATTGACTTTGTATAAGCAATTTTCATATGGGCACGTTCCATATTATTTTGACTGCCACTACCAAAGCGAGCTTGTCCAACTATTAAATGACAGTTTGTCGCTATAGCTTTTTCTATTCGTTTTTGAATTAATGCAGTATGACAGCCTTTACGCTGAAATTCTGGCAAAGTAGCAGAAGCAGCTAATGAAGCAATTCCATTATTTATATACAGGACACCAATGCTCGCAGGAGTATTTTGAACTTCTGCTATGAAAAAATGCCATCCTGGTTTATTGTAAAGAATTTCGTTATTTTGGCGCACGCCATCTTTTGTAAATGACGGCATTTGAAATCCACGTACATAAATATCTGCAAAAATATCAAACTCATTTTCTTTTAGTTGGCGTACTGAAATGTTAGAAGGAAGAAGGGATGGATCTTCTCTCGGTATACTATATAAAGCGGTATGGAAGCTAGATTGGTAAAATCCTTTTTGAGATAAGTATTGAAATAATTCAGCTGTACCTTGAGCGGGTGTAATTTCAAAACGACAAGGAATTGGTAGCGATTGATAATAAGAGATGATTTCATCTATCTCATCTGTATTTGTAAATGTAATCCCTTTTACTGTGTTAAAAGCAGGACCAGCAATTATTTTTGATGAAAAGGCAGTGGCGCTCCCGAATTTTTTCATTTGTACTTGCATTGGATTTCCGCTTATTGCTTGCAGTAGCGCTAATCTAGAAGAAAGCATATGTATTTCTGCGTTTTCAATTTCTTGTGCTGTATTAACTGTCATAATTGTACTCATAAAATTCCTCCGTCAATAAATATATTTCATAGTACATATACGATGTTTGTTCTGAGATTCCTGTTGAAATGTAAGAGAATAAGAGGTTTTTTGGAAGGGAAATGGAAGTGAGCTGTCGAAGGGAGTGGAAACAGATTAAAGGTGGTGCTCTCATGGAACAGAAAGACGTGCAGACATGCTCTAATTGTGGTTCTCATAACATAGGAGAAGGGGAGTTTGTCGGTTATGCACAAATACGGAAAAAGGAGACGATGTTCACGTCTTCACCAGTAGATGCTTATATTTGTACAGATTGCGGGAATATCATTTTATTAAAAGTACGACATTATGAAAAGTTTAAGCAGAAGCCGTTATGATTATGGAGAAGTGTTTTTATTAGGAAAGTTAATAAGGAGTAATATTTTACATATATGTGAGTGTGCCTTATATAAGGAGATGACAACTTATACTGTGTGGGATGCTTATTAATCGTTGTATGACATACAAAAATGTATAGAAGAAGTTGTGAATCAATATGAGGAAGAAAAATTAGTCTTCTTGGAATATTTTATATCGAAAACTCCTTTAAATGAATAAGGGAGTTTTTTGTTTTTTTTATAACAACAATTACCTTTAATTGTTATAATTGGTTATTAGGAGAGGTGTTTTATTAACGCCATAATCATAGAAGAAAACTAGCTAAATCGTATAGAAAACGGCTAAATAACACAATCGCAACCGTAAGTTGACAAAGTGCAACCGCAGGAAGATAGAGATAAGGGCAATGTTTACATACAATTTAGGTAAGAAAACAAAGGAGGACACACATATGGGATTTGGTGAGAAGCTTTTTAAATTAAGAAAGGAAAAGGGCCTTTCTCAAGAAGCATTAGCTGAGAAATTAAACACAACAAGGCAAGCAGTTAGTAAATGGGAAAACGGTCAAGGTTTTCCTGAAACTGAAAAGTTAATACTGATTGGAAATGTATTTGAAGTATCACTTGATTATTTATTAAAGGAAACTGCTGAGCAAAATAATGAAAATGTGGATGGTTATTACGTAAGTAAGGAAATGGCAGAAGGGTATATAGTGTATGGACAAAAAATTTCTAAATATATTGCGTTAGGATTTAGTTTGCTCATTTTATCTACAATACCGTATTTATTATTTAAAGAAAATGCAACAATGTCGACATTTCTTGTTATTATCATTGCTGTCCTTGGAATTGGAGCAATGATGGTACCTGTAACGATAGAAGAGAGTCGATACAATGTATTGAAAAAGGAAGAACTACTATTTGATCAAAACTTTCTAAAAGAATTGACAAAAAGATATACGACTATTAAGAAGAAGTATGCTGCAGTGATGATTGTTGGATTTTGTTTTATAGCCGCAGGAGCAATACCGTTTTTGTTTGAGAAAAAGCATATCACTTCAGGAGAATTGGTGAAGTATTATCCGTACTGTGTTGTACTTATTGCAATTGGGGTCTATCTTTTTGTTCGTGTTGTAGGAGTGTGGGAGATGTATCGAATTTTAGTAGAAAATAAAGAATATAGCAATCGTATTATTTTTAAACTAAAAAAGAAAGTGAGAGATAAAGTGGATAATTTTTAATAGGAGAAAATCAATTTTATTAAAAGTTAAGATGGGAGTGAAATGATGTCAAACATTCTAGAAATTAAAAATTTAAGTAAATCATTTGGAAGCAAAGTTGTTTTAAAAGATGTTACATTCAATGTGCCATCAGGGGCAATTGTTGGATTTATTGGTGACAATGGGGCAGGTAAATCAACAACATTTAAAACAGTACTAGAATTAATTTCTAAAGATAGCGGTACAGTAAAAATATTTGGTGAAGAAAATATAAATAAAGATGCCAAGAATAAGGGGAAGATTGGAATCGTATTTGATGCTATGAATCTACCGGCTCATCTTACAATAAAACAACTACATAAGGTTTTTGAAAAGATGTTTGAATCTTGGGATAGAGAAAATTTTTACCGATTAGTTCATTCTTTCTCTTTACCTACTAATGAAAAAGTAGGTAGATTTTCCCGTGGAATGTCGATGAAACTATCTATAGCTGTTGCATTGTCGCATAATGCAAAATTATTAATTCTAGATGAAGCGACAGGAGGTCTTGATCCTTCATCTAGGGAGGAGGTGTTAGAGGAATTAAAAAGTTTTGTGAGTAAAAGTAATGGTGGTATATTACTTTCTTCTCATATTATGAGTGATGTAGAAAAAATCGCTAGCCACCTTATCGTTATAAAAGATGGAGAAATTTTATTGAATGAAGAAAAGGATAAGATTTTGGACAATTATGCCATTGTAGATGTTAATGAGGAACAACTAACTTTAATCAACAAAGATATAGTTGTGGTGAAAAGGAATAATGGTTCTTATTTCAATGTACTTGTATCAGATGTGCATAAACTACCAAATGGGATTGCTCATAGAACCATTTCAATAGAAGAAATAAGTGTTTTATTAACGAGGAGTGAAAAATAAATGAAAGGTTTATTATTGACAAACTATTATCTAGTGTATCGAACTTTCTTTATGTTCATGGGAATAGCGATATTAGGAGCGGGATTTGTTTTTTATTTTGGTAATGCTTCAATGTACCGTTTAATTGCTACGTTTATTATCTTATTTGCTGCGATTCCTGCACTTGAAGTTATTAAATATGAGAGTAAGTCGGGGTATGAAAAATATGTACTTACTTTACCGGTTACTAGAAATAATATTGTACAAAGTCACTATCTTTTCTATTTTTTAGTTGTAATTATTGGTACTTTATTATCGTATGGCATATTTTATGTACATGATTTAGTTTCAGATACACCATTTGATGATGGTATATTTAAGAGTGTTTCTTTAGGGACGTTCATCATTCTTAATGCCGGAGCAATAGCTTATCCGCTTCTCTATGTTTTTGGAGCAGAAAAATCTGATGCTATTACAATTGGAGGCGCATGTGGGGGACTTGTTACTTATTTTGGATTACAAAGTGTAATTGGATATCTAATAGAACAATTTCCAATATCAAATTTAAATTCATCTGTATACGTTTCAATTCTATATACAATATTTGGCGTTATCATATATATCTTTTCTTATTTCATTTCGGTATTTATATATCGTAAGAAGGAATTTTAATATATTTTCTCTTAGTATTTTCTGAATTATTTCCAAAGAAATAATTCAGAAAATACAGAAAAATGTCGTAATTTTTTGTAAAAGTCTGTTATAATAAACAAAAAATGAAAACGCTTTAAAGGGGGATATAACCAATATGATGATGAATGTACCGCTAACAATTAGTTCTATGATGGAAAGAGCAGAAAAACTGTTTTCAAAGAAAGAAATTGTTTCACGGACACATGATACAGTTACGACGTTAACGTATAAGCAGTTAGGTGAAAGGACGAGAAGGCTTTCCAGTGCGTTAAAAAAATTAGGAATTAAAGAAGGCGAGCGTATAGGAACGTTAGCGTGGAATCATCATCGACATGTGGAGGCATATTTTGCTATTCCTGGTATTGCTTCCGTTTTACACACAATTAATATTCGTTTATCTCCTCAACATATTTCATACATTATTCAGCACGCAGAAGATCGAATTCTACTTATAGATGAAGATCTCGTACCACTCGTTGAAAATATTCAATCACAATTATCAACTGTACAAGCCTACATTATTATGACTGATAAAGATGAACTTCCCAATACTACGCTAGAACCTGTATATCATTATGAAAAGCTATTAGAAGAAGGCGATCCAACTTTCCAATTTGTAAAAGATATTGACGAAAATACACCTGCTGGTATGTGTTATACGTCAGCGACTACAGGAAATCCAAAAGGTGTTGTATATACGCATCGTAGTACTGTACTGCATTGTATGGCACTCGGTTTAGCGGATACAGCTGCTTTATCGGAAAGTGATGCGGCGATGGCAATTGTACCGATGTTCCATGTGAATGCTTGGGGACTTCCTTTTGCTGCTACTTGGTTTGGAACTAAACAAGTTCTGCCAGGACCAATGTTTACTCCAAAAATTTTATTAGAGATGATTCAAGCTGAAAAAGTAACGATAGCAGCAGGTGTGCCGACAATTTGGCTCGGTGTATTACAAGAATTAGAAAATAATAGTTACGATTTATCTAGTATAACGAGAATATTATGCGGTGGTGCTGCTGCACCGAAAAGCGTTATTAAAGCATTTGAGCAAAAATATAATGTTCCTTTCGTACATGCATATGGTATGACTGAAACAAGCCCACTCGTAACACTTGCACGTTTAAAAAGTTATGAAACAGAATTATCATATGAAGAGCAATTAGAAATCCGCTCAAAACAAGGATATCTTGTCCCTGGTGTAGAGATGAAAGTAGTCGGTACAAATGGTGAAGTGAAGTGGGATGGTACTGAGATGGGAGAGTTATGTTTACGAGCACCTTGGATCGCTGAAAGCTATTATAACGATGATCGTACTGTCGAAGGATTCCGAGACGGTTGGTTATATACTGGTGATGTTGTTACAGTTGATGAGGAAGGCTGCGTGAAAATTGTTGATCGTACGAAAGATGTTATTAAAAGCGGGGGAGAATGGATTTCTTCAGTGGATCTTGAAAATGCTTTAATGGCACATGATGCTATATTTGAAGCGGCTGTCGTTGCAATTCCTCATCCGCAGTGGCAAGAACGCCCAGTTGCCTGCGTTGTTCAAAAGAAAAATAGTACGGTTACAAAAGAAGAAATATATGAGTTTTTAAAACCGCAGTTTGCGAAATGGTGGTTACCAGATGATATTGTATTTATGGAAGAAATACCGAAAACATCTGTTGGGAAGTTTTTAAAACAGGCACTGCGAAAAGAACTTGAGCATTTGCATAAAGAGAAATAATTGAATTTACATTTGTAAACCGATATGAAAAACAAGTTGACAAAGTCTAGATAGAAAGATAATATAACTCCTATAATATGTTATCTGAAAAACATTTTAAGTTTACAAATAGGAGAAGCAAATATGAATACAAAAAACTTAGTTTTCGTCGCTTTATTTAGTTCTATTATGGGAGTGTTAGGATTAATACCCCCAATTGCTCTTGCTATTACACCAGTTCCGATAACATTACAATCACTCGGTGTTATGCTTGCTGGTGGATTGTTAGGATCACGTCTTGGTGCGTTAAGTCAGCTTATTTTCTTACTTATAGTTGGAGTTGGAGCACCATTACTTGCAGGTGGACGCGGGGGACCAGGTGTATTTGTTGGGCCAAGTGCAGGATATTTACTTGGTTATATCGTTGGAGCGTTTGTCATTGGTTATTTAATTGAGCGTTTACGTGAAGTTTCTATAATAAAGGTATTATGTATTAATATAATTGGTGGTATTTTCGTAGTTTATGTATTTGGTATTATTGTACAAGCTTTCGTTATGGATGTTTCTGTGTGGCAAACGATGAAGGTGAGTGTTGTGTTTTTACCAGGTGATTGCATAAAAGCGATTATAGCAGCAATTCTTGTAACAAAATTACATCGTTCATTGAAACATATTATTACGCCTGCTCTAAAGAGTGGGAAGTATACAAATGCGGGATAAGAAAGAGAAGAAACACGTTCATTGCGTGTTTCTTTTTATTATTTTGTAAAGAAAGGACATCTCATATGGGAATTACGAAAGAATATAAAAAGCATGCCTCTTTACAGCCAAATAAAATAGCAATAAAGGAAAATGATCGAGTTTTAACATATAAAGAGTGGTTTGAGTCAGTTTGTAAAGTAGCAAACTGGTTGAACGAAAAAGAATCGAAGAATAAAATGATAGCAATTTTATTAGAGAATCGTATGGAGTTTTTACAATTATTTGCTGGTGCTGCTATGGCTGGATGGGTTTGTGTGCCATTAGATATAAAGTGGAAACAGGATGAGCTCAAAGAAAGAATTGTAATTAGTAATCCGGATATGATTGTGACAGAGCGATATAAGGTAAATGATCTATCGGATGAAAAAGGAAGAGTAATTGAAATTGCTGAGTGGAAAAGAATGATAGAGAAATATCTTCCTGCATATTATCCTGTGGAAAATGTACAACATGCTCCGTTTTATATGGGATTTACATCAGGATCGACTGGAAAGGCAAAAGCATTTTTACGTGCACAACAATCGTGGGTTCATAGTTTTGATTGCAATATACATGACTTTCATATGAAAAAAGAAGATTCTATTTTAATAGCTGGGACGCTTGTTCATTCTCTTTTTTTATACGGTGCAATAAGTGCATTATATGTAGGGCAAACGGTGCATATAATGAAAAAGTTTATTCCAGATCAAGTGCTGGATAAGTTAGAAATGGAACACGTTTCGGTCATGTATACAGTTCCGACAATGCTAGAATCTTTATATAAAGAAAATAGAGTGATAGAAAATGGAATGAAAATTATTTCGTCAGGAGCGAAATGGGAAGCTGAAGCGAAAGAAAAAATAAAGATTATATTTCCTTATGCGCAAAAATATGAATTTTACGGTGCATCGGAACTAAGTTTTGTAACAGCACTTGTTGATGAAGAGAGCGATAGAAGGCCAAATTCAGTAGGAAAACCTTGTCACAATGTGCAAGTTCGAATATGTAACGAAGCAGGAGAAGAAGTACAGAAAGGCGAGATAGGAACTGTTTATGTGAAAAGTGATCAGTTTTTTATGGGCTACATATTGGATAAGGTTTTAGTTCCAGAGTTGACTGCGGATGGCTGGATGACAGTGCGAGATGTAGGTTATGAAGATGAAGAAGGCTTTATATACATAGTGGGTAGAGAGAAGAACATGATTTTATTTGGAGGAATTAATATTTTTCCAGAAGAAATAGAAAGTGTATTACATGAACACCCAGCTGTTGATGAAATAGTTGTAATTGGTGTGAAAGATAGTTACTGGGGTGAAAAACCTGTCGCCATCGTAAAAGGAAGTGCTACGAGGCAACAATTAAAAAGTTTTTGCTTACAACGATTATCCTCGTTTAAAATACCGAAAGAATGGCATTTTGTAGATGAAATACCGTATACAGATAGCGGGAAAATCGCTCGTATTGCAGCAAAAAATATGATTAAACACCGGGAGAAGATATATGAATAGAGCGGTTATTGTAGAAGCAAAAAGGACACCTATTGGTAAGAAGAATGGGATGTTTAAAGATTATGAAGTTCAGCAATTAGTAACGCCGCTTCTTACGTTTTTAAGTAAAGGAATTGAGAGAGAAATAGACGATGTTATATTAGGGAATGTTGTTGGGCCGGGAGGGAATGTTGCGAGATTATCTGCTTTAGAAGCAGGACTTGGCTATCATATTCCTGGTGTAACGATTGACCGGCAATGTGGTGCCGGATTGGAAGCGATTCGCACCGCGTGTCATTTCATTCAAGGCGGGGCAGGTAATTGTTATATTGCAGGAGGAGTAGAGAGTACAAGTACATCACCTTTTCAAAATAGAGCGCGATTTTCACCAGAAACAATTGGAGATCCTAATATGGGAGTAGCGGCTGAATATGTTGCAAAGCGTTATAACATAACGCGAGAAATGCAAGACGAGTTCGCAGGCCTCAGTTATAAACGAACACTGCAAGCGTTAGAAAAAGGATATATACATGATGAAATATTGTCTTTTAATGGATTGTTAGATGAATCTATAAAGCCAGAAATGAATTATGAACGAATTATTAAAAGAACAAAACCCGCATTTTTACAAAATGGGACAGTAACGGCAGGGAATTCATGTGGTGTAAACGACGGGGCGTGTGCAGTTCTTGTAATGGAAGAGCGGCAAGCTCGAAAATTAGGATACAAGCCTGTTCTTCGTTTCGTTCGCAGTGCTGTAGTTGGAGTGGATCCCAACCTTCCGGGGACTGGTCCAATATTTGCGGTGAACAAATTACTAAACGAAATGAATGTAAAAGTAGAGGACATCGATTATTTTGAAATAAACGAAGCATTTGCTTCAAAAGTTGTAGCTTGTGCAAAGGAGTTACAAATTCCGTACGAAAAAGTAAATGTAAATGGTGGTGCAATTGCGCTTGGTCATCCGTACGGTGCATCTGGATCTATGCTTGTGACACGTTTGTTTTATCAAGCACAAAGAGAGCATATGAAATATGGAATTGCGACGTTAGGAATTGGTGGTGGAATAGGGCTTGCGCTATTATTTGAGAAAGTAGAAGACTAGAAAGGGACTAGTTTTCTACTTTTTGAGGAACATAAGCGTTGCTACCGGGTTTTACTTTTATTTCATTCCAAGCAGCGATAGCGTCAGCTTTTGATTTTCCTTTATTATTTGGATCTTCAAAAAAGTCGCGAGTGAAACGATTGTATTCAAACTGCGCGCTGATAGTTGTTTTGTATGTAGGATCTTTTTTTCGTTTGTTTTCTTCATACCAAAACGTTATCGCGTCTTCATATGTTTTTCCGACATTCTCTTTAAAAAACTTTTGAAGAGCTACTGTAAAGCGGAAGTTTGCTCCGATTTTTTCTTTGAAAAAGGCACGAACATCTTCGCTACAGCGGTGATTGTTAGTAATAATCGTTTGAAGAGAAAGGTCTTTATAAGAGAGGGAAGCTTTACTCACCTTTTGACCAGAGCTGTATTTAAATGTTTTACCAGTAGTTAAATAATGTGAGATACGCTCGGTTATTTCAATCTTAGAGCCACTAGCCGGCAAACCATGCTCACGACAAAATGTTTGGAGTTCTGCTTTTAACCAATAATAGTTTTGGAAATCTTCAAGTGATATAGACTTTGTTAGAGATGGACGCATAGATGTACCAACTACTTTCTTCCATAATTTTCTTTAATTATAAAACATATGTTCTTTTTGCGGAAGGGTTAATTTGTAAATATAACGGGAAGAGGAGATTATATATGGAAAATGTAATGCAAGTTCGTGTTACGGGAATTTTAATTGAAGATGAGAAGGTATTGCTAGTAAAGCAAAAAGTGGCTAACCGCAATTGGTCTTTACCTGGGGGAAGGGTAGAGAATGGTGAAACGTTAGAAGAAGCGATGATTCGAGAAATGAGAGAAGAAACAGGGTTAGAAGTTAAAATTAAGAAGCTACTCTATGTTTGTGATAAACCAGATGCTAGCCCATCTTTATTACATATTACGTTTTTGCTTGAAAGGATTGAAGGTGAAATTATGCTACCTTCTAACGAGTTTGATCATAATCCGATTCATGATGTGCAAATGGTACCGATTAAAGAATTAAGTCACTATGGTTTTTCTGAATCTTTTATAAAACTGGTAAGTGAGGGGTTTGCAAATGCAGGGAGCTATCAAGGGTTGAAACAAAATATAGGCCTGTAAACATGTTTATGAAGGATAGCAGTTAGCTATCCTTCATAAACATGTTTTATACTGCGGACTGTAAAGAAGACACAAGTTGATTTAAAAACTCGTCCCCAGTCATAACCGCTTTTCCGCCGCCGCGCGCACTCTTTTTATTTCCGCCGCCTTTTCCTTCAATTGCAGGAAGAGCATCTTTTAAAAGTGCGTTCATATCAAGCGTGACTGTTTTTCCGCAAGCGAGGATGCATTGTAGTTTGTCATCATTTTCAATGACGAAATATGTAAGGGCATGCTCTTGTTGTTCTGTAATAATAGCAGAAAGCTTTGCGATTTCTTGCATAGAACGATTTGTAAATACTTTAGAAATAAGTATGCCAGCATGTATTTCTGCAGGTTGTTGCAGTAGTTCATTTGCCTCTGCATATAATAATTTTTCATTCATTGTTTGTATTGCTTTTTCGTTTTCTTTTTGAGAAGTAAGAAGTTGTGCTATTTTTGCTGGAATATCACTCTCGCTACTGTTTAATTGTTTAGAAACATCTTTCATAATTTGTTGTTGTTGCCCCATTAATTTAAGTGTGCGCCAGCCAGCGATAAACGTTAATCGTATGCCACCTTTATTGCGCTCCCACCCAAGTACTTGAATAGGACCTACTTCACCTGTACGTTTCGGGTGTGTTCCGCCACAGCCGTTATAATCCAAATTTTCGATAATAACAACGCGTATATTTTCTGTCATAGTCGGTTCTTTACGAAGGGGTAAAGTTTTTGCTGCTTCTAAGTTCATCCACTCGATGCGGATGGGATGGTTTTCAAAAACAATTTTGTTTGCAATTTGTATCGCTTTTTCGACCGTTTCTGCATGCAGATTTTCTGTTTCTAAATCAATTGTTACCGTTTCTTTTCCAAGGTGGAATCCGATCGTAGGTATGTTGAAATGATCCCAAAAAGCAGCAGATAAAATGTGCTGAGCTGTATGCTGCTGCATATGATCAAACCGACGCTCCCAATTGATTTTACCTTCTACTTCTTCTGTATGTAATTGTTCTGTAATGAAGTGGCGGATTTCTTCGTCGACTTCTTCAACACCAAATACAGCAATGCCATTTAAAGTTCCAGTATCATGGGGCTGCCCGCCACCTGTCGGATAAAATGCTGTTTCGTTTAAAACAACGTATAAGTTACCGTCTTTATCATAATCTTGCTTTAAAATTTTAGTAGTAAAGTCTTGCTTATAAGCGTCAGTGTAATATAATTTTTGCTCCAATTTTCTTTCCCCTTTCGTGTTCGCTAGTTTCATTGTAAAGCAATTGAAATTAGTTTCCTAATATTTCAGAAGAAAGAAACTATTTTTAGAATTTTCTTGCTATAATAAGAAAAAGAAAATGCGGGGGTGGAATGAATATGTTATATGAAAACGGCGTAGATAAACTGCTTAGTTTAAGTAAAAATATTTCTGAATTGTATCGAGAATTAAATGAAATGACCCGGATTTTAACGGATTGTAATCGAGAAAGTGTGAAGTTTGATCGGTTATATGTAAAAGAGTTACTATGGAAGAAAGAAGATGTAATAGAGAAATATGACCAGCTACTTGTGCAACTTTGTATAAATGAATGCTTTGATTTAAAAAGTGTCATTACAGGGGAATATAAGTATACATATGAAGAAGTAGAAAACATCGTTTTACAATTTAATGAGAAATATAATGTCGCAATTTTAATTAAAGATGTTTGTAAAGAATTACAGTTTACATATGGCATAGATATGGACATAACGAGAACAGCTCGGGTATCAACAGCTCAAGTATAAAAAGGGAAAAGAAAGCAGATCCTTTGCTTTCTTTTTTTATGTGAGAATTGGGAGAGAAGGTTTGAAGATGAAGGGTAACTAACTGTTACGATTTATTTAATCAATTATAACTAAAGTTAATTAAATATATCAGTAAGCCCTGCTAGTCAAGTGATTGGCTAGTAGTGAGGGTTAACTGCGGGCAATCCCTAAAGCTGATTGAACTACAACGTGGCTAGAAATAGCGAGCGTGAATGTTGCGAAAGCAGAAAAAATCAATCAGATCGTGCAAGGTTAAATCCTAAACACTAGAACAATGGGTCTTCCGCCTCGAATCATCTAAGTCAAAAGTGATAAGATGAACGTTCAACGACTATCTCGTATAACTGACGAGAGTACATCCCAAGCCTATGGTGATGGAAAAATCCTCTATCTCTAAAGAGATAAACATATAGTCTGCGCTCATATGAAAACATGAGAAGTTCATAAGAGAACTGGCTAAGGAATTGCGCCCTTAGTTGAACGAGATAAATTTAATTAAATCTATCAAGTCTCATTGAATCTACCGATATGCATGATGGTAAATTCAATGAGGTGAGAATAATAATGAAGTTTTTACGAGTTAGTCAAGTATCGGAATTAACAGGTTTGTATCCTAGTAGTCTTAGGAGAATGCTGATGGAACACGCTACTATTCAGAAGAACAAATCTTTCATTATCTGAAAGGTGAGTGCCCGAATAATCGCACAGTAAAGGAGTTACATTCTGATGATATTGGCGAAGAAAGTCAGACTGATTCCAACACCTGAACAAGAACAAGTGCTTAAAAACCATGCTGGTGCTGCAAGATTTGCTTATAACTATTGTAAAAGAATGAGTGATAGATACTATAAGCTATTTGGGAAATCTGTTTCACAGTTAGATTTACAGAAACGATTTACAAAGATCAAGAAGCGAAAGAAATATGAGTGGTTAAAAGACATCAATGCACAAGTTCCGAAACAGGCTTCAAAAGATTTTGATAAGACGAGGAAACATTCGTTTGAAAAGTACAAAAATGGTTATCACACTTCTTATAAATCCAAAAAAGATTTAATCCAAGGATTTTATGCCAATTATGAAAGGCTGATTATTGGAAAGAAAGTAGTTCATATTCAGTCGATTGGAGAAGTGAAAACAAGCCAACAACTACCAAGAAACAAAAAACCATCCAATCCAAGAGTTACCTTTGATGGTCGTCACTGGTGGATTAGTGTAGGGTTCCAAGAAGATTTTGAATCCCAAGCACTAACCAATGAGTCGATTGGTGTGGATGTTGGTTTAAAAGAGCTGTTTGTAGCTTCTAATGGTACGAAAGAACGAAATATAAACAAAGATGCTAAGGTTAAAAAACTTTTGAGAAGGAAAAAGTCAGCACAAAGAGATATGTCTAGGAGGTTCAAAAAAGGTGCGAAATTTCAATCTGCCGGATATGAAAAGGCAAAAATCGAGCACCTGCGGTTATCTAGGAAAATTAAGAATATCCGAAATAACCTTATCCATCAAGCAACAGCTAACTTGGTGAAAACCAAACCAATGAGAATTGTTGTGGAAGACTTACCTATCTCAAACCTGTTAAAAAATAAAAAACTATCGAAAGCATTTTTATTTCAAAAATTAAACTTCTTCTTTCAATGTTTATCATACAAGTGCGAGAAGTATGGCATTGAGTATGTAAAAGCTGATAAATGGTTCGCCTCAAGCAAGATTTGTTCATGTTGCGGCGTAAAATACGACCATTCAGTTCAACCAGAAGGACAGTGGAGTTTAAAAATACGTGAGTGGTGTTGTGCTTCATGCAATAGCCATCACGATAGGGATGTAAATGCGTCGATAAATTTATCAAGATGGGTAAAATAAATGCTTGATAATAGGAGGTAACGATACTGCCTCGTGTGGAGTGTTATACCCCTCGTCCCTTTGGGGCTGCGAGAACACGATGAAGCACTAACTTGTGTAAATTTGATTGAATTGTATAGATTTAGTTAAGTTTATCGTATCGGGAAGTTGCAAAATATTCATCCGTTAGGAATGACAATTATAATAGGGACTTTATTTGCGAGGTTCGCTACGTCAATGAGCATTCCTTTTTTAGCAATTTATTTAACAACTGTTAAAGGTGTATCAGCTGGAATGACGGGTGCTATTATCGGAACGAGTGCACTTGTTGGAGTTTTTGCTAGTTTTATTGGGGGGAATTTATCGGATCGATTCGGCCGAAATATGATTATAATATGGTCCATGATTGTTTGGGTGTTTGTATTTATAGGCTTTTCGTTTGCAAATCATGTTTTAAGTTTCTTTTTATTAAATGCTTTGAATGGATTATGTAGGTCCTTTTTTGAACCTACGTCAAGAGCATTATTATCAGATTTAACGAAACCAGAGTATCGTTTACTCGTATATAACTTACGTTACGGTGCAATAAATGTTGGAGTAGCGATTGGTCCACTTGTCGGATTACAGATTGGAAGCGCAAAATCTACAATTCCTTTTTTAGTCGCAGCTGGAGTATATATTCTATATACAGCTATATTAGCATTCCAATTTAAGAAGTATCCAATTGAAAAAAAGAAAGTAAATACAGAAAAGCCTGTCACAATGTTAAATGCAGTTCGTATATTGCGGAAGGATGTCGTATTTTTAGTTGCTGTAGTCGGTATTATTTTGAGTAATTGTGGCTTTTCACACTTAACGACAACAGTATCTCAATATTTTGCAAATGCACATATATTTCAAGATGGAGTGAAATTGTTTTCGTATATGTTAGCTTTAAATGCGATTGTTGTAGTCGTAATTCAATACCCTGTTATTCAAATGTGTAAAAAGTATACACCGTTAGTATCCATTATGACTGGAACTTTATTTGTGAGCGGAGGATTGTTTGGATTTGGAATAGTAGAATCTACACTAGGTGCTGCCATGTGTACAATTATTTTTACAATTGGAGAAGTTCTCATGTTTTCAATGACGGATGTGTTTATAGATGATATAGCTGTTTCGCATTTAAAAGGAACATATTTTGGAGCGATGGGATTTTCAGGAATTGGAGCAGTAATTGGTCCTTGGTTCGGGGGAGTACTTCTCGATTACTACGGGTATCAAAATGGGTTTGTAGTGTTTTCAGCGTTAGCTATATTTTCAACTGTAGCATTTCCCGTACTTTTAGTTACAAAAGGTTTATTGAAAAAAAGGTATGATAGAAATTGTAATTTAGAAATACATGCGAAATAAAATAAACCCCAGCAGATGACTGGGGCTTATTTTTGTATTTATCCCGCATTAACGGGCAGTAAGAACCCCCACCTAAAAATTCAGCGAAAGCAAAGAAGTTAGGTGGGGGATCAACTGCCCGTAAAAGCCCGATTGGTTCAACTAATAATCAGTGGGGGATGAAGCCCCCACTGATTAAAGTTTCACTTTATCCCGCTATTTGCGGGCAGTAAAACTCCCATTGATTAAAGCTTTACTTTATTTTAATTCTCAATTTGAAAAAGAACTTTTTTTTCATGTTTATTAGCAACTTCATTTTTGGAAATATGAATGGCTAAATATCCATTCTCTAAGCAGGCTAGCATCTTCTTATAAATAATAGTAGCGGGTAAAGGAATGATCCGTTGCAAAGAACTATTATTATGAAGTATGCAAATATTTAGGCCTGTCTCCATCTTTTTAATAACTACATTTTGTTCGGATACATTTGGTACATCTGTTTCCAAAATGTACTCTTGTTCAGTTTCGCAAAGATCAATATGAATTTGATTTGGGAAACTAAAGTTACTACAAGAATCAGAACAAAATTGATCCATCCATTCTTCGAAACCATCAACATGAAAAAGACAATCCTTCTTTTTCTTGCCCATGTAAGACACCCTCCGTAAAATCTCAATTCATACTATGTTATGCATGAATGAAGTAGGGGTGAAGAATAAATGGAAAAATATAAACATTGTATGTGGTAAAGGTAGCTAGTGTGATTGTTTTGGTTTACATATCATGATGCGCATGATTTTTTTGGCGTGAATGGTTACGGTTTTTTACTTTATGAGATCCGCTTAATGGTTCAGGTTGTCCCTTTTTTTCTTTCGTTTCACGATTGTTTTTTCCCATTGTATGTGACACCTCCTCTTTCTCTTTAGAATGAGAGAAGTTTGCAAATTTATACGAGAATGTTTTTAGGAAAAAAGGTAAAGATAAATGGGACTAACTATTATGGAAAGGGGATTATATAATGCCATATCATAAAGATAAACAACAAGCTTTTCAAGCAGCGCAGCAAGGAGTCACACAAGCAGAACATGCATTTAACAACATTGTAAAAAATGATCCAAACTACGGTCATGATTTAAAAGAGTTACGCCAAGAGGTTCAGGAGGCGTATGAACAGATTCAAAATGCGTTAGAAGTAGCTTCAGAAACACAACGCCCACAACTTGAGCAATACGAAAATAATCTCCAAAACATTATGCGAAATGTAGATCAATTAGAAAAGTAAATGAGGTCGTTGTGTATTCGACAACCTTATTACTTTGACGAACGTTATGCTAAAACAGAAAATTTTTCTATTCGTTTTATCTTTATTATGCGCAGTACATATATTTCAAGTTGAAAAAGTGGAAGCGAAAATGTTGCTCAGAAAAGAGCTAGAACCAACTGGCTATGTAACATGGGAAGTACCTAATAATGAAAAGATTATTGCCATTACATTTGATGATGGACCAGATCCAACTTATACACCACAAATTTTAAATTTATTACGTCAATATAAAGCAGAAGCGACATTTTTTATGATTGGATTTCGAGTTCAGCGTAATCCGTATTTGGTGAAACAAGTTTTAAAAGAGGGACATGAAATTGGAAATCATACGATGAATCATTTGTATGCGAGTAATTCATCAGATGAAAAATTAGAAAATGATATTTTAGATGGAAAGAAATATTTTAAAAAATGGGTGAAAGAACCTTTGCTATTCCGTCCTCCTGGCGGATATATTAACGATGCTGTATTTAAAACAGCGAAAGAAGCTGGTTATCAAACTGTTCTATGGTCGTGGCATCAAGACCCACGTGATTGGGCAAATCCAGGGGTTGAATCTATTGTAAATCATGTAGTGAAAAATGCTAAAAGTGGCGATATCGTATTGTTACATGATGGAGGGAATGATCGTAGTCAAACAGTAGCAGCGCTAGCGAAAATTTTACCTGAGCTGAAAAAGCAAGGATATCGATTTGTAACGGTTTCAGAATTATTACGTTATAAACATTAGAAAAAATCCCAAAAGGAAAATGGACCTTTTGGGATTTTTCGTTACTGGTTCTTTTTGCGTTTCTTATTATTTTGTCGTTCTGCTGGAGTTAAAGGCTCGTTTGCAAATTCTTCATTGTAACCAGTTCCTTGTCCTTGTGCAGGTGCCGCATTCATTCCTGAAATAGTATGATTTGCTTTTCTTTTACCCATTTCATTTCACCTCTATAATATTTTTTGTATGTTGAATGATGAGCAGTTCATAGTATGTATGAACTGTAAGTAAAGCGCTAATAGAGCACTTTACTTTATGGTAATAGTATTCATAAGGAGCATGAACACTATTCAAATTTAGAAACATAAAGAAAACTTATGATAATCTATAAGTTTCTTATTATTTACTTATTTAGAAAGTTGTAATAAGATATTATCGTAAGGTATTGAAAAGTTTGTCTACATTTTATATTCAGACAACTTAGTCACGTTTAACAGGGGGGAAACATAATGGTCAAACATAATCCATTTCAATCACGTGCAACTTTTGAAGTAGATGGAAAAACGTATCATTATTATGATTTGAAAGCGCTTGAAAACGCAGGGGTTGGCAACGTATCTCAATTACCATATTCCGTGAAAGTTTTACTTGAATCAGTACTACGTCAAGTAGACGGACGTGTAATTACAGAAGAACATGTTACAAATTTAGCGAAATGGGGAACGAAAGATGTGCAAGATATCGATGTTCCATTTAAACCATCTCGTGTAATTTTACAAGATTTCACTGGTGTTCCAGCTGTTGTAGATTTGGCTTCGCTTCGTAAAGCAATGGCAGACATGGGCGGAGATCCTGATAAAATTAATCCAGAAATTACTGTAGACCTTGTAATTGACCACTCTGTACAGGTTGATAGAGCGGGTACGGCAGACGCGCTTGCATTCAACATGGACTTAGAGTTTAAACGTAATGAAGAACGTTATAAATTTTTAAGCTGGGCACAAAAATCATTTGATAACTATCGTGCAGTTCCACCAGCTACAGGTATTGTACACCAAGTAAACCTTGAATATTTAGCACCGGTTGTTCACGCTGTGAAAAATGCTGAAGGTGACTTAGTTGCATACCCAGATTCATTAGTTGGAACAGACTCACATACAACAATGATTAACGGTATCGGCGTTCTTGGATGGGGCGTTGGTGGTATTGAAGCAGAAGCAGGAATGCTTGGACAGCCTTCATACTTCCCAGTACCTGAAGTAATCGGTGTGAAATTAACTGGTACACTTCCAAGTGGTACGACAGCAACTGACGTTGCATTAAAAGTAACACAAGTATTACGTCAAAAAGGTGTAGTGGGTAAATTCGTTGAGTTCTTCGGTAATGGACTAAAGAGCATGCCTTTAGCTGACCGTGCAACAATTTCAAACATGGCACCAGAATACGGCGCAACTTGTGGATTCTTCCCAATTGACGATATTTCATTAGAATACTTACGTTTAACAGGTAGAGATGAAGAGCAAATTCGCATTGTTGAAGAATATTGTAAAGCGAACGGTTTATTCTATACAGCAGACAGCAAAGATCCAATTTACACTGATCTTGTTGAAATTGATTTAAATACAATTGAATCTAACCTTTCTGGACCGAAACGCCCACAAGATTTAATTCCACTTTCAGATATGAAAGATGCGTTCCACAAAGCTGTTGTAGCACCAGTTGGAACACAAGGACTTGGATTTAATGAGCAAGAGTTCGATAAAGAAGTGAAGGTTACATTAGAAGATAAAGAAGTAACGATGAAAACAGGTGCAATTGCAATCGCAGCAATTACAAGCTGTACAAATACATCAAACCCATACGTATTAATTGGGGCAGGTCTAGTTGCGAAGAAAGCAATTGAAAAAGGGCTTGTAGTACCTGAGTACGTAAAAACATCATTAGCGCCAGGATCTAAAGTTGTTACTGAATACTTAGATAAATCAGGTTTAACAACATATTTAGATCAATTAGGCTTCCAAACAGTTGGTTACGGTTGTACGACTTGTATCGGTAACTCTGGTCCGTTAGCCGAGGAATTAGAAGAAGCAATCGCAGCAAATGATTTATTAGTAACATCTGTTTTATCTGGTAACCGTAACTTTGAAGGTCGTATTCATCCGCTTGTAAAAGCGAACTACTTGGCATCACCACCACTTGTTGTGGCATATGCACTTGCAGGTACTGTTGATATTGACCTGAAAAATGATGAAATCGGTAAAGATGCAAATGGCAATGCTGTTTACTTCAACGATATTTGGCCATCAGCTAAAGAAATTGAAGATGTAGTTCAAAACGTTGTTACATCTGAACTGTTCAAGAAAGAATATGCACAAGTATTTAACAGCAATGAGCGCTGGAATGAAATCCAAACTTCAAATGAAGCTCTATATACTTGGGATAATGATTCAACATACATTCAAAATCCACCGTTCTTCGAAGGATTATCTAAAGAGCCAGGTGAAGTTGAAACGTTATCAGGTTTACGCATAGTTGGTAAATTTGGAGATTCTGTAACGACAGACCATATTTCACCAGCAGGTTCAATTGGTAAGCATACACCAGCTGGACGCTACTTATTAGAAAACGGCGTACAACCAGTTGACTTTAACTCTTACGGTTCTCGTCGTGGTAACCACGAAGTTATGATGCGTGGTACATTCGCGAACATCCGTATTAAAAACCAAATCGCACCAGGAACAGAAGGCGGATACACAACATATTGGCCAACTGGTGAAGTAACGTCAATCTATGATGCTGCTATGAAATATAAAGAAGATGGCACAGGCCTTCTAGTAGTTGCTGGTAAAGATTACGGTATGGGAAGTTCTCGTGACTGGGCTGCGAAAGGTACAAACTTATTAGGTATTAAAGCAGTAATCGCAGAAAGCTTCGAGCGTATTCATCGTAGTAACCTAGTATTAATGGGTGTATTACCACTTCAATTTAAAGATGGCGAAAGTGCTGAAACATTAGGTCTTGTTGGTAACGAGTCATTTGAAATTCAAATTGACAAAACAGTTAGACCACGCGATCTTGTAAAAGTAGTTGCAATTGATGTAGATGGCAACGAAAAACAATTTGAAGTAGTAGCTCGTTTCGATAGTGAAGTTGAAATTGACTACTACCGTCACGGTGGTATTCTGCAAATGGTTCTTCGTGAGAAAATTGAAGAATCTAAAGTGTCGAACTAAATAATTGAAATGAACGATAAGGAAGCTAACAACTGTTAGCTTCCTTATTTTATGGAAAGGGATGAAACCATTTGGTTTCATCCCTTTCTTTTTACTATAAGAAGTGGAGGAAACGTCATGAAAGAATATAAAAAAATATTGTTACCGTTACAGAAAGAAAAAATGTTAGTAATAGCAGCTGTATGCAGTGGACTCTTTGCGGCTATTTTAAACTTATCCCGTCCACTATTCATGGGGCTAATTGTAGATAACCTGATTCAACGGGAGTTAAAGGGAGCGTATCTTTATATTACTTTGTTTGCAGTTAGCCGCTTGTTGATGTGGGTGAACAATCTTTCATTTGATTATGTAAGTTCAAAAACGAGTCAGCGAATATTACGAGAGAAGCGTATAGATGTATTGCGTCATTTTTTCTCTTTACCGTTTGAAGAGAGTGAGAAAATCAAACAAGGAGAGTTAGAGACGTTAGTTGTGTCTGATATTCCAAACTGGGTCAGATTATATGGATCTATATTAATAGAATATATACACGCCATTGCACAATTTATAGGTGCGTTCATAGCACTACAACATATAGATATAAAGTTTATATTGTGGGTAACTCCGTTTTTGTTTTTAAGTGCAACAGTTCCGATCTTGATGGGGAAAAAGGTAAGGAATATTGCAAGCATTGCTCAAAAGAATCAATCAAGTGTTGTAGAGATGGTGTCACAGTTTGTAAAAGGAGCACAAGATTTACGGAGTTTACAAAAAGAAAAATGGACCATTCGGTTATTCAAGGGAGTAACAGCACAATCTTATAAAACAGAAGTAAAGAAGACGATGATGCAACATTGTATTGGAGTAGTTGGAACAGTGATTGAAACAGGAGCATATATCGTTGTTCTCATTCTAGGTGCGCAAAAAATTATGAAGGGGGAAATGGAAGTTGGCGCACTTGTTGCCGTGTTAGCCACAATTGAAATGCTCTTTTTTCCCGTCCGTTACGTGGGCGATTTATTAATGATGACACAAGTTGCAACCGCCTCGGCAAATAGAGTTTTTTCTTTTTTAGATAAACGAGTTGCAAATAGTAATCGAGAAAGAGCGATGGGGATGACAATAACAAATGTTTCATTTCAGGAGAGTGATGAAGAGAAATGCAGAATGAATAAAATTGATTTGCAAATTAATCCTGGTGAACTCGTTATGATTGTAGGAGAAAGTGGTGCAGGAAAAACAACGCTTTTAAAATTAATAACAGGTTTGTATAAACCATCTAACGGTAGCATTGTTTATTATGGTAATGAGGCTCGTATGACTACAGTGTGGCAAGAACCTCGTTTCTTTCGGACGACAGTAAAAGAGAATATGTATTTCGGGGAAGAGTATTTAGAAAATCAATTAGAAAAAAATATTGAACTTGTAAATGTGAAACCGATTATTAGAGATTTACCTGAAAGGATTGAAACTGTATTACATAAAAGCGGTGAAGAGTTTTCAGGAGGGGAAAGAAAACGACTTGCATTATTGCGAGCAATTGGTTTAAATCCGAATCTTATTATTTTAGATGAACCGACTGCGGGATTAGATCCGAGCAATCAAGAAACGGTTTGGAATATGATAGAAGGGTTAGGAAGAGATGTAACGAGAATTGTGGCAACGCATGATGTAGAGAAAGCAATACTAGCAGATCGTGTTGTCATAATGAGAGAAGGAAGTATGGTTGCATGTGGAAGTCCTGAAAAATTAATAAATAGTCATTCGTTTTTACAGAGATGTGAATAAAGATAAGAGCATTGCTCTTATCTTTATTCAGCGTCATTAATTTGATACTCGATAGATTCTGAATGATTCAGATCAACATTAAAAGTAGCAGTCATAAGGAAAGTTGCAATTCCAAGGATTACGAAAAGGACGAATGAGACTAGAGAGATGTAGAGACAACTACGCCCTACTTTCTTTTTTTCAAGATCTTTACTAAAGAGTGAAATGATCCATGTAATAATACCGATTGGGTATAAAAGAAAACTAAGAATATATAATGTGATTTTTTCGAATGAATTCATAAACAATCCCCCTTTTGTTGTAGGTTTATCACTACGAGAGTAAAAAGGTGAATAGGTCCATAAGAAGATAAAACACTGCATCTGTTTTTCTAATTATATGATAAAAAGGAAAAAACTTCACTTTAAATAAGAATATTCTAATTATTTCGTCTGTGAATATTTCCAAGCTTGTCCGTATAAGCTAAAATAAGGTATATAGTATTTTGGTGATTAAGTTATAAGAAGATAAATACGTTAGGGTGATATAAAATGTGGCGGAAGCTTACGATTATTGTAGTGTTACTTTGTTTAGCGGGATATGCAGCTTATGAACAGTTTGGTAAAAACGATCAGGCGGTACAAGGGAAGCAAGAAAAAAGTGAAGCCGCTATGAAAGAGATGATTGCAAGTAATGGTATTGAAATAGGGAAGAGTGCGCCAGACTTTGAATTAACGAAGTTAGATGGAACGAATGTAAAGTTATCAGATTTAAAAGGAAAGAAAGTGATTTTAAACTTTTGGGCAACGTGGTGTGGACCTTGCCAGCAAGAAATGCCTGATATGGAGGCTTTCTATAAAGAACATAAAGAAAATGTAGAAATTTTAGCAATAAATTATACACCTTCAGAAAAAGGTGGGGGAGTAGAAAAGGTAAGCAATTTTGCTAAGGAAAAAGGAATTACTTTTCCTATTTTATTGGACAAGAACATTGATGTAACAACAGCGTATAAAGTCATTACGATCCCAACTTCGTATTTTATAGATACGAAAGGTGTCATTCAAGATAAGTTTATTGGGCCGATGACGCAAAAAGAGATGGGAAAACGGATTGCTAAATTAAAATAACAGTGAAAAGGTAGAGATGGAATATAATCATTTCTGCCTTTTCTTTTTCACGTAGTGAAAGCTTCATGATATGATAAAAGAAATATAAACGTTGAGAGATAAAGGAGTGTATTTGGAGTGGGGAATATATCCTTACCGTTAGATTATGTTGTAATTGACTTTGAAACAACAGGATTTAACCCTTATAATGACAAAATCATTCAAATGGCAGCAGTGAAATATCGTAATCATGAACTAGTAGATCAATTTGTTTCCTATGTGAATCCAGAGCGTTCAATTCCGGACCGAATAACGAGCTTAACAGGTATTACAAATTATCGTGTTTCAGATGCACCGACAATTGAAGAAGTGTTACCTTTATTTTTAGCATTTTTACATACAAATGTAATTGTCGCTCATAATGCATCTTTTGATATGCGTTTTTTGAAAAGTAATGTGAATATGCTTGGGTTACCGGAACCTAAAAACAAAGTGATTGATACTGTGTTTTTAGCAAAGAAATATATGAAGCACGCGCCTAATCATAAACTTGAAACGTTAAAGAGAATGCTTGGAATTCGTTTAAGTTCTCATAATGCATTTGATGATTGTATTACGTGTGCAGCTGTTTATCAAAAATGTGCATCTATTGAAGAAGAAGCAAAAAGGAAATCGAATACGGAAGCACTTGATGAAACAGCAGTATATGAGGCTGTAAAAAAGATACTTGTACGAAATAAACGTGATACCGAATGGGTTCGTTGCATGAATGTAGGAAGCTATTTAGATATAAAAGCTTTTTATCCAGTTATGAGAGTAAAAGTAAAAGGGCGAAAGAAATACGTATTAACAGAGATATTAGAAGATGATGTGAAAGAACTATGTACGAGTTTAAAATGTGAACCGGCGTTAAAAAGTGAAGTTGGTAATACGAGAATTATGTTGAATAGCTTAGAGGATGTCTTGAAATTAGAAAGTTATATTTTAGAACAGTATGATTTCGTACTGCAAGCGCTACGTGATTATAAACAAAGTGAAATGAATGCAGATGAAAAGATAAAAGAATATTTGGATATTATGGTATAAAAAACTCCGTGTACGATTTAGTGTACACGGAGTTTTTTATGAGTACTAAAACATAAAATTTTCTTGCAAATCTGATTAAAGAGTTTTTCGTTTGCTCATACTATGTAATAAGAAAGCGAAGGAGAGAGGGTGAACAGCATGAGAAGAAGTCGCCGTAAATCATTTGACGAACTTGTGAAAGAAAATAAACAACAATTATTAAGCGATCGTGATGCAATCGATCGTATTGAAGAGCGTATTGAAAAGCGTTATGAAATGAAACTTTTTAAGCAAGCTGAATAATTCTTAACACTAGTACGATACTAGTGTTAAGGAGGCGATAGCAATGGGTAATCCGAAAAAGAATTCAAAAGACTTTGCACCGAACCAAATTGGAACGCAATCGAAAAAAGCTGGTGGTAATAAAGGAAAACAAATGCAAGATCAAACTGGTAAGCAACCGATTGTTGATAACGGCTAAAAAGAAGAATGTTATCATTCTTCTTTTTTGTGAAGTAATGGAAGTGAAAATGAAAAGTAGATTTTTAACAGTGATACAAAAAGGGCTGACTTATGTCAGCCCTTTTTCGTAATCGTAAAGTTTTCAACGAGTAAACGCCAATTTTGTGGGAATGGTAAACCAATTTTCCAATAACTAATACCGCCTATACCTTGTTCTTTCATTAAATTGAATTTACTTTGAACAGACCGTGAATCTTCAAACCAAACTTCGTGTTGTACACCGTTTTCGTCAAAGTAATTAAAATGAGGAGCTTGGGCTGTGAAATCATAGCGGATAGGAACATTGTATTTACGGGCTAGTGCAACAGCTGCGACAGAGCTAATTGCTTTTGCAGGTGGGTTACCTTGTTTGAACGGAAGTTTCCAATCGAATCCGTATAAATTTTGCCCCATCATAATTTTTTGTGGAGGCATTTGAGATTTTGCGTATTGAAGTACTTCTTTTACAGGACCGATAGGAGAAATCGCCATCGGTGGACCACCTTGCCAACCCCAGTCGTATGTCATAATGACGACGAAATCAACAATTTGTCCTTGTGCTTTATAATCGTGAGCTTCGAAAAATTTTCCCTTTTGATTTGAACTTGTTTTCGGTACAAGCGTTGTACTCAATGTGTACCCGCTAGGTAAGCGTGTTTTTACAGTTCGTAAAAAACGATTATACGCTTCACGATCTTCAGGTGCCACACTCTCGAAATCAAAATGAATGTCTCGCATGCCATATTTTTCAGCTGTTTGCAAAATGTTAGTAATAAATTTGTTTTGAATCGTTGCATCGCGTAAAATGACTGATGTCAAATCGGCACTGAAATTTCCATTTTCAATATTTGTAATAACTAGCATAGGGATGGTATTACCTTGCGTTGCAATATTAGCAATTTTAGCTGTTTCAGTCGGTTCTTTTAATGTGCCATCTCTTTTTGCCTCGAAGCTGAAGTATGCTAAGTATGTTAAAAATGGATTAATAGCACGCGTAGCATTAACTAAACTTTCTTTTATTGGTATTGTTGAAGGTTGTAAATAAGCGATGGATTCTACTGCTCTTTTTGTCCCTTTCGGTATATATAATTGCTGTCCGACATGGAGAATGGATTTTAATGAAAGGTTATTAACTTTAGCTAAACTAGCGAGAGGAACGTTATATGTTTGAGAAATTCGATACAGGCTATCGCCGGGCTGTACATAATAATTATTCCCTTTCGTATTAACGATAAGTGCCTGACCAACAACGAGTGTTTCGGCTGGATTTAGTCCATTGTCTTTTACTATTTCGTCAGGTGTCGATCCATATTTTGATGCCAAGCTATATACGCTATCACCGCTACGCACAGTTACAATTTGAATCATATGCTTGCCCCTTTCGGTAAAAGATTCACTGTTTTTATTTTATTTTTGATGTCACTGTATTATGATTAAATGTATGCAAGGTAGCAGAATTGAAAGAAGGGAAGAAACAGTTAGTGTATATCTACAAAAATATATAATTAGTGATAAAATATTTGTAGATGAAAAATTGTCGCCGGGGTAAAGTAGTTTCATGGGATGAAAAATATGAAAGTATATTCAATTGGTGATTTTGCAAAAAAGGCAGGTAGGATAGAACAAATTAATTGCCATCTTCAAGGGGAAATAAGCTAAGAAGATGGTTAAGGGGTTGCTGGAAAATGATGCTTGCGAAGAAAGTGAGAATCAAGCCGAATAAAGAACAAGAATTGCAACTTTGGAAATCTGTTGGTACGGCAAGATGGGCTTATAATTGGACACTGGCGAAGCAAGAAGAGAATTACAAGAATGGCGGAAAGTTCATATCAGACGGTTTTTTACGGAAAGAATTAACTGTATTAAAGCAGACTGAAGAATATGCTTGGTTGTACGATGTTTCAAATAATATAGCCAAACAAGCGATTAAAGATGCTTGTGAAGCATATAAGCGATTTTTCAAGGGACTGGCTGATAAACCACGATTCAAAAGCAGAAGGAAAGCAAACCTCTCTTTTTACAATGATAATGTCAAGTTAAAAGTAAAAGAAAAACAAGTTTTGATTGAGAAAGTTGGTTGGGTAAAAACATCCGAAAAGTTACCTGTAGGGGTTAAGTACTCTAATCCACGCATTAGCTTTGACGGTAAGTATTGGTATTTGTCTGTCGGTATTGAACAGGAGTTTACAAAAGAGAAGTTAACGGCTGTTTCGTTAGGAATAGATATTGGAATCAAAGAATTAGCATATTGTTCTGATGGGCAGAGGAAGAACAATATCAACAAAACAAAAATGGTAAGACAGGCAGAGAAACGCCTTCGTAGGTTGCAACGTCAAGTTTCTCGTAAATATGAAATGAATAAGGAGGGAAACCGTTTTGTCAAAACAAGCAACATTATAAAAATCGAGAAAGAGATACGACAACTACATAGAAGGTTATCAAATATCAGAAAGAATCATCTTCATCAATCCACGAGCGAAATTGTGAAAACCAAGCCATTTCGCATTGTGATGGAGACGTTGCATATGAACGGTCTGCTGAAGAATAGACACCTAGCTAAAGCGATTGCGAAGCAGTGTTTATATGAGTTCAAAAGACAAATTCAATACAAGTGTGAAAAATATGGTATTGAATTTGTAGAAGCTGATACATGGTATCCTTCTTCAAAAATGTGTTCCAGTTGTGGAAGCATCAACAAAGAACTAAAACTTTCTGACCGTGTATACAAATGCACTTGTGGTCACGAAATGGATAGGGATTTAAATGCGGCTATCAATTTGTCACGGTATGAATTAGCCAGTTAACATCTAAAAAAGTTACGGCTAATATGTAGGATTCGTTGTATCCGAATTTACGCTCTCGGAGTGTTACATCAAACGAAAGTAGCTTCTGTGAAATCGGACACGTAGAACAGGGAAATAAACAAAATTTATAGATTTTTATAAGTTTATGGCAACGGCGAATACATATGTTTGTAGCAGAACATGAAGTTGAAATCCGTTATGCGGAAACAGATCAAATGGGTGTTGTTTACCATTCAAATTATTTGGTGTGGCTTGAACTAGGTCGCACGAAACTTATACAAGATTTAGGATTTTCATATGTTGAAATGGAGAGAGAGGGAATTATTTCTCCTGTGTTAGACTTGCAAATTTCATATCGTAAAGCGATGCGTTACGGAGAAAAAGCGATCGTAAAAACATGGGTTGATACAGTGAGCCCACTTCGCGTTGTGTATGGATATGAAATTTATAATGGTGATGGAGAACTTTGTATTACTGCAAGTACGACGAATATTTGTGCGAAAAAAGAAGGTTTCCGCCCTGTATCATTTAAAAAGTTATATCCTGAGTGGTATGCGAAATATGAGGAAATTAAGAAAAAATAAAAAAAGTGTGGCAGAAGCCACGCTTTTTTTATTTTTCATAATTAAATTGAGGGAAATCATCACCGTCGTTAAGTGTAACAGATAAATTATGTCCATCGAAGAACCACTCATCATCGCCTTCAATAAAGAAGTTAATACCTTCTTCTTGAGTCTGAACAGCAGGATGTGCAGGATCATCTTTACGAATACCTAAAGAAAGTCCTTTTTGTACAGTACTGCAACCGCCGTATTGTACAAAAAGGCGTAGTGTTTCACCCGATTGTAAGTTTAATTCGTTTTTATACCATTGTGCTGCTTCTTTTGTTACGGAAAGATTCATGTATAGTTCCTCCAAATTATGTTGCTTTTTCTTTAGTATAAAAAATAACGCAAAAAGACGCTATTAATATGCTTCACGTTTTCTTTTTGCGTTATGTGGGTTACGATCTTATTTTTGCTTTTTTGAAAAGTTTGCTTTCGGTTCAGTTTTATTTATAATTCGTCCAATATTTGCACGGTGTTTATAAATAACCATACCTGCTAATAAACACATCGCAATAATGAAGATTTTATCCCCGCTAACAATTGATGCGATAACGGCAACGACAGCTGTTACCATAGAAGAAAGTGATACGTATCTTGTTGTAAATAAAAGGCTGAAAAAGACAACAGCTAATATTGCAAAAACAACTGGTGAGTAGCATAATAGCACGCCAGCAGAAGTTGCAACTGCTTTACCACCACGGAATTTCGCGAAAATCGGATACACATGTCCAAGAACAGCTGCTAACCCGAACCATAGTGGGTGAACGTCTAACCCGAAAATAATCGGTAGACTTGTTGCTAATGTACCTTTTAAAATGTCAGCAATTGTAACGATAAAACCTGCTTTTTTCCCTAGTGTGCGGAATGTATTTGTTCCGCCTAAATTACCGCTGCCATGCTCACGAATGTCGATTCCATAACCGATTTTTCCAACGACTAGTGCAAATGGAATCGAGCCAAGTAAGTAGGAAACGATAAATAAAAGATATGTAGTAACCATAAGTTCAGTCTCCTTTATTCAAATGTGTTGATAAAGGGTAAAAAGAGTTTTTCCCGTATATTGTACCATACATTTGTAAAGAGCACATTTCTTTTTTGTAAATGAAAAATTCATTATTTCGTGAAAAAAATTTCACAGGAATGTTACATTTCTCACAGAAACAACAAGACTATATGTAGTAACATTTTAATCACAAGACAACAACATATTGGTGGAGGGTTATAAATGTTACAACAAAATACACGTGGAGAAGAATTAATGAAAGTTTTCGAGACAATTGTCCACGGCAATGAACAAGATTTAATGCAAGAAAATGCAAATGTAGATGGCCGCTCTCCAATGGGAGTAATGGGAACGTTCGCATCAGAGAGTGCGAAATATTATGCAGTTGAAAATTTATTGTCAGATCAAGTGAAAAAAGCGATAAATCAAAATATATTATATCCACATGACTTAGATTTTTATGCGACAGGAACGACGACTTGTTCACAAATTCCATTAGCGCAAATGCTTACTAATGGTTTTCATACTGGACATGGACATATGAGACAACCGCAAGACATTAAAAGTGCGTTGGCTCTTTCGTCTATTATTTTTCAAGCGAATCAAAATATGCAGCACGGTGGTCAATCGTTTGCACTATTTGATATTGATTTAGCTCCGTATGTGAGAAAAACAGTAGAGAGACATAAGAAACGATTACAGTCATATCCGCTTACGAAAGAACAAATAGAAGAATTTGCATGGAAAGAAACGGAAAATGATGCGTATCAGGCGTGTGAGGCTTTCGTTCATAATTCAAATAGTATGCACAGTAGGGGCGGGGGACAAGTACCGTTTATTTCTATTAATTATGGAACAGACACATCAAAAGAGGGACGATTACTAGTTAGACAGCTTTTAAAAGCGACACAAGCTGGTCTTGGTAAAGGGGAAACACCAATTTTTCCTATTCAAATTTTTAAAATGAAAAAAGGTGTGAACTTTGAAGAATCTGATCCGAACTATGATTTATTTGAATTAGCGTTAGAGACAACGGCTGAACGATTATTCCCTAATTTTTCATTTTTAGATGCGCCATTTAATGCAGTGCATTATGATGGACGACCGGAAAGTGAAGTATGTTACATGGGATGCCGTACCCGTGTTATGTCTAACATACATGGAGAAGAAACAGCGATTGGAAGAGGCAATTTATCATTTACGTCTATCAACTTAGTGAAATTAGCATTAATTAGTGGTTCAAAAGAAGCATTTTTTGAAGCATTAAATTATTACTTAGATTTAGGAATTAAGCAATTATTAGAGAGATTTGAGTATCAATGTACGAAGCGAGCGAGAGATTTTCGATTTCTTTATTCACAAGGTGTATGGCGTGGTGGGGAAAAGTTACAGCCTGAAGATTCTGTAGCATCCATTTTAAAACAAGGGACGTTAAGTCTTGGTTTTATCGGTCTTGCGGAGTGTTTAGTAGCTTTAACAGGAAAGCATCATGGAGAAGATGAAGAAGCATGGAAACTTGGGTATGAAATTATTTCCTTTATGAGAGAGAGAATGGATAAAGCGACAGAAGAATATGAACTGAATTTCTCAGTAATTGCAACTCCTGCAGAAGGGTTATCAGGGAAGTTTGTGAAAAAAGATAGGGAAGAATTTGGTGTGATTAGCGGTATAACGAACCATAATTATTATACGAATTCATTCCATATTCCAGTTTACTATAACATTCAAGCGATAAAAAAAATTCGTTTAGAAGGGCCTTTTCACGCTCTATGTAACGGAGGCCATATTACGTATATTGAGCTAGACGGAGCAGCTATGCATAACAAAAAGGCATTAAAGCAAATTGTACAAGCGATGGCAGAGAATGGCGTTGGATACGGTTCAATTAATCATCCGGTTGACCGTTGTAAGTGCTGCAGTTATCACGGAGTTATAGGTAATGAATGCCCAAGCTGCGGAAATGGAGACGAGGCTAATATAGAAAGAATCCGCCGTATAACAGGTTATCTTGTAGGCGATATGTCGAAGTGGAATAGTGCGAAACGTAGTGAAGAGATGGATCGGGTGAAGCATAAATGAAAGTGATGAACATCATTCATGATAGTGTAGTCGATGGGGAAGGGTTGCGGACAGTCGTGTTTTTTGCGGGCTGTCCGCATCGTTGTTTCGGTTGCCATAATCCGGAATCGTGGAATATTTGTAATGGAACTGAAATGACAGTAGAAGAAATTGTGAACGAGATTGCAAGTAATCCATTAACTGATGTAACATTTTCAGGTGGAGATCCATTTTTCCAAGCTGCTGAAGTGAAAAAAGTAGCAAAAGCTGTGAAAGACTTGAAAAAAAATCTATGGATGTATACAGGTTATACGTTAGAAGAGATACAGAGTTCTCAAAATAATGATATGATAGAGTTGTTACATTATGGGGATGTTTTAGTCGATGGAAGATTTGAAATCGAGAAAAAAGATTTAACACTTCCATTTCGCGGAAGCTCCAATCAACGTATTATTCGATTGAAAGAGTAAAAAGGCGGGATAGATGATATGAATAAAACAGTATTACTTGTTGAAGATGAAAGAAGACTACGTGAAATCGTTAGTGATTATTTTCGTAATGAAGGCTTTGAAGTAATCGAAGCAGAAGACGGAAAAATAGCGTTAGAATTATTTGCAGAGCATGAAATTGATTTAATTATGTTAGATATTATGTTACCAGAAATAGATGGATGGTCTGTTTGTAGACGAATTAGAAAAGAATCAGCAGTACCAATTATTATGCTAACAGCCCGTTCGGATGAGGATGATACATTACTAGGGTTCGAATTAGGTGCAGATGAATATGTAACAAAGCCTTTCAGTCCGAAAGTGTTAGTAGCTCGCGCGAAGACGTTATTGAAACGTGCGGATGGTGTGGTAGGAGTAGCGGAAGAAAATGCTATGTCTTTAGCGGGAATAGAAGTAAATCGTTTGTCTAGAACTGTTTTAGTCGATGGAGAAGAAATTATATTGACACATAAGGAATTTGAACTTCTTGTTTATTTAATGGAGAACAAAGGAATTGTGTTGTCACGTCAACATTTATTAGATCAGTTATGGGGATATGATTACTACGGTGATGACCGAACGGTTGATACTCATATTAAAAAACTGCGAAATAAGCTAGGAGATAAAGCGAAGCATATCGGTACTGTTATTCGAGTGGGTTACAAATTTGAAGAATAACCTTTAAATTACTATGCACTTTGGCTTTGGGATATAGCGAATTTATACTCTCTTTTGTAGGTGGAATGTACAAAAAATACTTTTCTTGTCTACAATGATAGATAAGAGTATTTTTTTAATTGGATTTCACGATGAGTTCACAAGAAGGACACAGGCTGTGACTATACTGAAAGTACGAATTCACCAGAGAGGGGAAATAAAACATGGGATATTACGACGGACCGAATTTAAATGAAGAGCATAGCGAAACGAGAGAAATGAAAAAATCTGGTAGTAAAAAAGGATATTTTTTCACAGGTTTAGTTGGAGCAGTAGTCGGGGCTGTCACAATTAGTTTTGCGGCACCATATATGCCATGGGCTCAAAATAATGGAGCGGCTGTATCATCATTCAGTTCGGATTCAAAAGTTGAAGGTACTGTAGTTCCTGTGGTCAATAAAGCAAAAAATGAAACTGATTTACCTGGTATGATTGAAGGCGCGAAAGATGTTGTTGTAGGTGTTATTAATATGCAACAAAGTATAGACCCGTTTGCAATGCAACCGACAGGCCAAGAACAACAAGCTGGATCAGGATCAGGTGTTATTTATAAAAAAGCGGGAAATAAAGCATATATTGTAACAAACAACCATGTAGTAGATGGCGCAAATAAACTCGCTGTAAAACTAAGTGATGGTAAAAAGGTAGATGCAAAACTAGTAGGGAAAGATCCTTGGTTAGATTTAGCTGTTGTTGAAATTGATGGGGCTAATGTAAATAAAGTTGCCACTTTAGGTGACTCAAGTAAACTTCGTGCGGGTGAAAAAGCAATTGCAATCGGTAACCCACTAGGGTTTGATGGAAGTGTAACGGAAGGTATTATTAGTAGCAAAGAACGTGAAATTCCAGTAGATATTGATGGCGATAAGCGTGCAGATTGGAATGCTCAAGTTATTCAAACAGATGCAGCGATTAACCCTGGTAATAGTGGTGGTGCGTTATTTAATCAAAACGGTGAAATAATTGGGATTAACTCAAGTAAAATTGCACAACAAGAAGTTGAAGGAATTGGATTTGCTATTCCAATTAATATTGCAAAGCCAGTTATTGAATCACTTGAAAAAGACGGAGTGGTGAAACGTCCAGCTCTTGGAGTAGGTGTCGTTTCATTAGAAGATGTGCAAGCTTATGCAGTAAATCAATTGAAAGTACCGAAAGAAGTAACAAACGGCGTTGTATTAGGTAAAATTTACCCAATATCACCTGCAGAAAAAGCTGGTTTAGAGCAATATGATATTGTAGTATCATTAGATGATCAAAAAGTAGAAAATTCACTTCAATTCCGTAAATATTTATATGAAAAGAAAAAAGTAGGTGAGAAAGTAGAAGTTACATTCTATCGTAATGGTCAAAAAATGACGAAAACAGCTACTTTAGCAGATAACTCAGCTACAAAGAATCAATAATCGGAATAAAAGAAAGTCTCTTTCATGTTGAAAGAGACTTTCTTTATCGGCTATACTAAAGGAATAGGAGGGATAAATTATGACAATTGAAAACCCAACTCGTACGGAAATTGGTGAAGTATTAAAGAAAAGCAAAACGATTGCAGTTGTTGGATTATCGGATAAACCAGAACGTACATCGTATATGGTTTCAAAAGCAATGCAAGATGCTGGGTACCGCATTATTCCAGTAAACCCAACAGTAGATGAGGTGCTTGGAGAAAAAGCGTTTTCTTCACTAAAGGATATTAAGGAACATGTTGACATTGTAAATGTATTCCGCCGTTCAGAATTTTTAATGGATGTTGCAAAAGAGTTTGTTGAGATTGATGCAGATGTTTTTTGGGCACAATTAGGAGTACAAGATGAAGATACATATAAACTTTTGAAAGAAAAAGGCTATACTGTAATAATGGATCGTTGTATTAAAGTAGAACATGCGATGACAAAATAGTATAGATTTAAAGGTAGAAAGATTGATTCAGCCCTTAGTATAAGAGAGTAGGGCCGATGAACGAGGTGTTCATCATGAGATTTTTTAAAGGCTGTTTTTGGGGATTGTTACTTGTTATCCCATTTTGGATATTGATCATTTGGATCATAATAAAGTTTTGGAATATGTAATCTTGGCATACATATCCATTTCTCGTTGACAAACGATTATTTTTCTGAAATAGTAGCCTAGAGGAATCCTTGTGAAAAAACAAGGATTTTTCTATTGAAAATGGTATATAAAAGAGATAAGATAACTTGCCAAAACTATAGTCGAGGCGTTATTCTATAATAGAAACATATGTTCTGATTTGATTAGGAAAGGGGCAAGGAGTTTGGCAAAGCATCAGTTCCAATATAATGAAGATGCAATTCAAGTGTTAGAAGGACTTGAAGCCGTTCGAAAACGCCCGGGTATGTATATCGGGAGCACGGACAGCCGTGGATTGCATCATTTAGTATATGAAATAGTAGATAACTCCGTTGACGAAGCGTTAGCGGGATTTGGCGACGAAATTTCTGTCGTAATACATAAAGATAATAGTATTAGCGTTATAGATAAAGGGCGAGGAATGCCTACGGGAATGCATAAACTTGGAAAACCTACACCTGAAGTTATTTTAACTGTACTTCATGCCGGTGGTAAGTTTGGGCAAGGTGGTTACAAAACGAGTGGTGGTTTGCACGGTGTTGGGGCATCAGTTGTAAACGCCTTATCAGAATGGTTAGTCGTAACGATTAAGCGTGACGGAAATATTTATGAACAACGCTTTGAAAATGGTGGTATTCCTGCAACGACGTTAGAGAAAATCGGGAAGACAAAAGAGTCTGGTACAACAATGCATTTTAAACCAGATACAACTATCTTCAGTACAACAAATTACAATTATGAAACATTATGTGAGAGATTACGTGAATCTGCATTCTTATTAAAAGGAATGAAAATCTCAATAAAAGATGAACGTAATGATTTAGAGGATGTCTTTCATTATGAAACAGGAATTGAAGCTTTCGTTTCATACTTAAACGAAGAAAAAGATTCGATTCATCCAGTTGTATACTTCACTGGTGAACAAAACGGAATTGAAGCAGAGTTAGCATTCCAGTTTAACGATGGCTATTCAGAAAACATTCTTTCGTTTGTAAATAACGTACGTACAAAAGATGGAGGAACACACGAAGCTGGATTTAAAACAGCAATGACGCGTGTGTTCAATGAGTATGCTCGTAAAGTATCGTTATTAAAAGAAAAAGATAAAAACTTAGAAGGTACAGATATTCGTGAAGGGGTAGCGGCTATCGTTTCTGTACGTGTACCAGAAGAAGTACTTCAGTTTGAAGGCCAAACGAAAGGGAAACTAGGTACAAGTGAAGCTCGTTCTTCAATTGATGCAATTGTATCTGAGCATTTAGCTTACTTTTTAGAAGAAAATCCAGATGTTGCTACACTTCTTGTGAGAAAAGCAGTTAAAGCAGCGCAGGCACGTGAGGCTGCTCGTAAAGCGAGAGAAGAAGCACGTACTGGTAAAAAGAAAAAGAAATCAGAAGGTACATTAAGTGGTAAGTTAACACCTGCACAATCACGTAACCCACAGAAAAATGAACTGTATCTAGTAGAGGGTGACTCTGCCGGTGGTTCTGCGAAACAAGGTCGAGACCGACGTTTCCAAGCGGTATTACCGTTACGTGGTAAAGTAATCAATACAGAAAAAGCAAAACTAGCTGATATCTTTAAAAATGAAGAGATTAATACAATCATTTACGCTATTGGCGGTGGTGTAGGGAATGAATTCGCTGTTGAAGATATTAACTACGATAAAGTTGTAATTATGACCGATGCCGATACAGATGGTGCGCATATTCAAGTATTGTTACTAACGTTCTTCTACAGGTATATGAAACCACTTATCGAAGCTGGCAAAGTATTTATTGCACTCCCACCTTTATACAAAGTAAGTAAAGGAAAAGGTAAGAGTGAAGTGATTGAGTATGCATGGTCTGATGAAGAATTAGATGGTGTAACGAAAAAAGTCGGTAAAGGCTATATGTTGCAGCGTTATAAAGGACTTGGCGAAATGAATGCCGATCAATTATGGGAAACAACGATGAACCCTGAAACACGTACGTTAATTCGTGTGAAAATTGACGATGCATCAAGAGCTGAGCGCCGAGTTACGACATTGATGGGTGATAAGGTAGAACCTCGTCGTAAATGGATTGAACGAAATGTACAATTTGGCATGCAAGAAGAAGGAAATATTTTAGAAAATGAAATGATTATGGAGACGGAGGTGGAATAACATGCAAGCAGAGAAGTTTCATGACCTCCCGCTTGAAGACGTGTTAGGTGACCGCTTTGCACGTTATAGTAAATATATTATTCAAGACCGCGCACTTCCAGATGCGCGTGACGGTTTAAAACCGGTACAAAGACGTATTTTATATTCTATGTATGTAGAAGGAAATGTACATGATAAAGCGTTTCGTAAATCAGCTAAAACGGTTGGTAATGTTATCGGTAACTACCATCCGCACGGTGATTCCTCTGTATATGAGGCGATGGTACGTTTAAGTCAAACTTGGAAAGTACGTAATGTTTTAGTTGAAATGCATGGTAATAATGGTAGTGTTGATGGCGATCCAGCAGCGGCAATGCGTTATACAGAAGCGCGTTTATCACCAATCGCATCTGAGTTATTACGTGATCTTGATAAAGAAACAGTAGAATTTGTGTCAAACTTCGATGATACGAGTGAAGAACCAGTTGTATTACCGGCAATGTTTCCCAACTTATTAGTGAACGGATCGACAGGGATTTCAGCTGGTTATGCAACAGAAATTCCTCCACATCATCTTGGAGAAGTAATTGATGCGACCATGATGCGTATTGATAAGCCGAATAGTACGATTGATGATTTATTAACAGTTATGAAAGGACCGGATTTCCCGACAGGTGGTATTATTCAAGGGATTGATGGTATTAAAAAAGCGTACGAAACAGGGAAAGGTAAAATTATTATTCGGGGGAAAGCAGAAGTTGAAACGATTCGTGGTGGGAAGCAACAAATCGTTATTACAGAAATTCCGTATGAAGTAAATAAAGCAAACCTTGTTAAGAAAATGGATGAATTACGTCTAGATAAAAAACTAGATGGAATTGCTGAAGTACGTGATGAGACAGATCGTACAGGTCTTCGTATCGTTGTAGAGTTAAAAAAAGAAGTAAATGCTGAAGGGATTTTAAATTATTTATATAAGAATACAGATTTACAAATTCCATATAACTTTAATATGGTTGCGATAAATAATCGTCGTCCTACACTTATGACGTTACCAAAAATTTTGGATGCATATATTGGACACCAAAAAGAAGTTGTAACAAAGCGTTCTCAGTATGAATTACGAAAAGCGGAAAATCGTCAACATATTGTTGAAGGTTTAATGAAAGCATTATCAATTTTAGATCAAGTAATCGAAACGATTAGATCTTCTAAAGATAAGCGTAATGCGAAAGATAACTTAAGTGCTAAATTCGGCTTTACAGAAGCACAATCAGAAGCAATCGTTTCGTTGCAATTATATCGTTTAACAAATACAGATATTACAGCACTAGAAAAAGAAGCGGATGAATTAAGTACAAAAATTGCAGAATTACAGGCAATTTTACAAAGTGAAAAAAGACTTCTTCAAGTTATTAAAACAGATTTGAAGAGAGTAAAGAAAACATATAGTGATGATCGCCGTGCTATTATTGAAGAACAAATTGAGGAAATTAAAATCGATGTGGAAGTGATGATTCCTCAGGAAGATGTCATCGTTACTGTAACGAAAGAAGGATATGTGAAACGAACAGGTTGGCGTTCACATAATGCATCGAACGGAAAAGACTTCGGTATGAAAGAGGGTGACATCTTACTGGAGCGATTCGATACGAATACGACAGAGACAGTCCTCTTATTTACGAATAAAGGAAACTATATATATCTGCCAGTATATGAAATGCCAGAAATTCGTTGGAAAGATTTAGGTCAACACGTTGCGAATCTCGTTTCACTCGAGCGGGATGAAATGATTATTTGGGCGACCGTCGTACCGAATTTTGAAGAAGAAAAACGATTTATCGTATTTGTTACACGAAATGGTATGATTAAGAAAACAGAATTAAACCAATATAAAGTTCAGCGTTATTCAAGAGCATTCGTCGCTGTGAATTTGAAAAAAGATGATTATGTTGTAGATATATTTGCAACAGATGGAACGAGTGATATTGTTCTAGCAACCTATGGTGCATATGCACTTATTTTCCATGAAGATGAAGTAAGTCCAGTCGGTGTAAGGGCCGCTGGTGTGAAAGCAATTAACTTAAAAGAAGATGATTATGTCGCTTCTGGTAAACCGTTAAATGGTGACAAAGATCAACTTATTCTCGTTACGCAGCGCGGTGCTGTAAAACGTCTAAAAGCATCAGAAATTGAGAAATCAACGAGGGCGAAGCGAGGTCTTGTTATTTTCAAAGAGTTAAAACGTAATCCATACCGTATTGTCGGTATTGAAATTGTTAGAGACGATGAACTAGTTTACATGAAGACAGAGAAACACATCGTAGAAGAAATTGATCCGAAAGCGTATCGAAATAAAGACCGGTATAGTAACGGTAGTTTAGTGCTAGATGTTAACGATACAGGTGAAGTTATTGAAACGTGGACAAAAAAACGACCGGAATAAAAAAAGCATCTTGCTATGGATAATGGCAAGATGCTTTTTTCTAGGCAAATTATTATGTAAATAATAATAATCTTGTTATAATAACTGAATGAAATCGTTCTCATAAAGTGAAACTTTAATCAATCGGACTTTTACGAGCAGTTGATTCCTCAACTAAATTCTGTACTTTCGCTGAATTTTGAGGTAGGGGGTCTTACTGTCCGTTAAAGCGGGATAAATGGAGGGGCAACATGAAAAAAATAGGTGTAGGGATTGTAGGATTTGGATTTTCTAGTACAACATTTCACATTCCATTATTACAAACGATAGAAGAATATGATATTCGTGCTATTTTATCATCAAAAGAAGAACTCGTGAAACAAGCATTACCAAATGCTGAAGTTGTTGGCACAATTGAAGAATTAGTAAAACGTGCTGATATTGACTTAGTGGTGATTACTTCACCGAATACAACTCATTTTCCATATGTAAAAGAAGCAATTTTACATGGTAAGCATGTAGTTGTGGAGAAGCCATTCGTTGTTTCAATTGAAGAAGGCGAAGAACTAATTTCATTAGCAAAACAGCACAATGTGGTGTTAAGCGTATATCATAATCGCCGTTTTGATAATGATTTCTTAACGATAAAGAGATTGTTAGAAGAAAACAGAATAGGGAATCTATACGCATATGAAGCACATTTCGATCGTTTTCGTCCACATGTACGTGATCGCTGGAGAGAAAAGAATTTACCAGGATCAGGTATATTATATGATTTAGGATCGCATTTAATTGACCAAGCATTATCATTATTTGGGAAACCAGATGCGATAAGTGCAGATGTAATCAAACAACGACCAGGTGCAGAAATTGATGATTACTTCCATGTTATACTCCACTACGGTGTTAAACGTGTCACTTTACATAGTAGCAGTTACGTAAAGCAAGCAGGTCCACACTTTACACTGCATGGAGATAAAGGTTCTATCGTGAAATACGGTATGGATTCACAGGAAGAACAATTAAAAAATGGAATGAAGCCAGGCGATAACGGTTATGGAGTAGACGCTGAAGAGAATTTTGCTACTTTAGATACGGAAGAAAAGCTAGAGCGTATTTCGACAGAAGTTGGCTGTTATGACATGTATTATAAAGGTGTAAGAGATAGTATTGTAAACGGTGAGAAACCACCTGTAACAGCACAAGAAGGCTTGGAAGTTATTCGACTTATTCAATTAGCGATTGAAAGTAGTGAAACGGGTAGAGTCATCAATGTAAAATAAAAAAAGACACGAATTTCGTGTCTTTTTTTATTAGGCATATGTGAATATGACTAATTATTTAGTTTAATCGCTTGTCATACATTAACTGAATTTGTATACCGTAAGGATCTTCAATAATCCCATATGCTTCACTAAATATATTTTTTTCTAACGGAGAGATTATTTTCACATGCTTATTAGAAATTAAATTATTATAAAATCTTTGTATTTCTTCTAAATTAGCGCTTTGAATGCAAAGCGACATGTTATTTCCAACGTTATAACGTTCATTAGGCTTCATTGTATCTTCTGCTATCATTAGCTTTGTATTCCCGATTTGTAAAACAGAGTGAGCAATATAATCTTTATTTTCACTTGTAATTTTAAAAGAACGATCTCTTTTGGCCAATTCTTCATACGTAACAACCATTAGCTTCTTTGCTTCTAAATTACGTGTATAAAAGTTAATTGCCTCCTTTGCTTGCCCATTCATTGAAAGAAAAATAGCTATTTCTAATGTCATAAATTTATAACTCCTTTATTAGTTAATAATTATAATATAGACTAAAAAGGTTTCAATACATGACACCTTTCAGGAGGGGAATATGAAAAAAACGGAACGAATAAATGACATGCTTATTTTCTTAAATAATAAAAGATATTTTAATTTAAAAGATTTAATGGCTAGATATGATATTTCTAAAAGTACTGCTTTACGAGATATTCAATCATTGGAAGAAATAGGTGTGCCAATATATTCTGAATTAGGTAGAAATGGAAGTTATAAAATTATAGAAAATAGTGTGTTATCACCAATTTATTTTAGTGTGGATGAAATGTATGCGTTATACTTTTCGATTCTTACATTAAATGGATACAAGACAAAACCATTCAATATAGAAAGTATTGCTCTTGAAAATAAATTTAAACATGTATTACCTGATAATGTGCGTAAAAATATTTCAATTATGGAACGAACGCTTTCTTTTGAAGTAACAAATCATAGTAATTTTAGTCCGTTCTTAAAAGAAATTTTACAAGGGATTTTTGCTGAGCAAGTTTATCATTTAACATATTTAAAAAAAGATGAGGAGAAAGTATTAGTCGCCCAATTTATTCGAATAGAATCTAAATTTGGCCAGTGGTATGCTAAAATCTTTAATTTTGAGACAAATAATGTTCAAATACTTAGATGTGATAAAATTCTTTCTATTGTGGAAACAAGCAATACGAATTCAAAAAATCTTGAAGAATTACTAAGTTACCTTACTACTTTTCACAGAAAGCCTGATGCAATTGATTTTAGTGTCATCGTTAATCAAAAAGGAAAAGATATTTTCGATAAAGAGAATTATCCTTCCATGAGGATACAAAAAGAAAATGAAAACTATACTATAACAGGCTATTTTAACAAGCAAGAATTTGATTTTATTTCAAGTTATTTTCTGAATTTCGGTGAAACGATTATTTCAATTCAGCCTGTTATGCTAAAAGAGTTAATCTACAATAAGGTGTTATCTATTAAGCAGCATTTAACTTTTTTAAGTTAAAGTTTGTTTTAGTCGTTTTTTTGACATGAAAAAGCCCTCGAGATTTCAATATCCAAAGGGCTTTTTGTTGATTTTATTTGTTCTGTAGGAAAAATTATTTTTCTGGGACGGACAGTCCATAAAAGAACATCGTAACGATATCTTGTATATGTTTTTCACGATCTCCTTCAAGAAGCTGTGCCCCGAAATCATCACCTAATTTAGTAAACATTTGAATGTAAAGTAACATCATTTCTTTAGTAAGATGAGGATTAATTTCATTATTGCGCTGTGCTTGTTCTAATATTTCTAAATACCATGGCAGTATTTTTTCATTTTGATAACTATAAATAAACTCTCGGAGAATTTCATCTCTTTGCATCATTTGTAGTAACATATCAGGCTGAAATAACCCGCCAGTATTCATTTTTCTTACAATCATTTTTTGCATCATATCATGAAAGGGTAATTTTTCTTCAGCAAGCTCTTTATAATATTGAAATTCAGATATGATAAATTCTTGTATAAGCTCCCTAAATAACGCATCTTTACTTCCAAAATGATTATAAATGGTAACTTGAGAAACGTTAGCTTTTTTTGCAATATGTTCTATTTTCACTTCATTAAATCCACGTTCTGAAAATAATTTAAAGGCCGCATCTTTAATGGCACGTTTTTTCTTTTCTTTCACTTTTTCAAATCCGTTCAATACAATCACCTCAATAAAAATATACAAGAAAATATAGGTGAAAACAATATTTTTGAAATATGGACATATAAATATTTCAAAAAGTTGTTGCGAATATGAAAGATGAGGAGTACAATGATTTTGAAATATCACATATTAAATATTTCAAAAAATGAGGTGGAATTATGATTTCAGTTCAAAATGTCACAAAACAGTTTTCAAATGGAAAAGGTTTGTTTCATATAACCTTTGATGTAAAAGAAGGAGAAGTTTTTGGCTACTTAGGACCAAATGGTGCCGGGAAATCCACAACAATTCGTAATTTAATGGGATTTATAAAACCGACAGATGGAAAATCATCAATTTTCGGATTAGATTGTTGGAATGAAGCAGCGAAAATTCAAAGACAAGTCGGATATTTACCGGGAGAAATTTCTTTTATTGAAGGAATGAATGGATTAGAGTTTTTAAAGTTAATGCAAGGAATGCGTGGGCTAAAGGATACGAAAAGACGTGATGAACTAATAGAACGTCTGCAATTCGATGTGAAAACACCGATTCGAAAAATGTCTAAAGGAATGAAGCAAAAAGTAGGAATTGTTGCTGCTTTTATGCATGATCCGGAAGTGTTAATTTTAGATGAACCGACATCGGGACTCGATCCACTTATGCAGCAAGTGTTTATAGATTTAATATTAGAGGAAAAGCAAAGAGGAAAAACGATTCTTATGTCTTCACATATATTCACGGAGATTGAGCGTACATGTGACCGAGTAGCGATTATTAAAGATGGGCGCCTTGTAACAGTTGAAAATATTCATGATTTACAAAGCATGAGACGACAAGTGATAGATGTAACAGTATCGTCGCAAGAAGAAATTGAGTCTCTTACAAAGTGTGATTTGCAATTTGAAGCGGTGAAAGGTAGAGAAGCATCGATTATTGTACAAGGAAACTATCAAACGGTTTTACAAACACTTTCAAACTATAATGTAACGGCACTTCAAACGAGAGCAATGGATTTAGAACATTTATTTATGCATTATTACGATAAGAAAGAAGGGGTAAAGCATGAATAAGCAATTGTTTTTAGCTAGTTTGAAAGAGACACAAAAAAGTATTTTGAGTTACGCAACTGGTGCAGCTCTTTATTTATGGTTATTAATTTGGATATTCCCTTCAATGGTATCAGCGAAAGGGTTAAATGAATTAATAAGTGCTATGCCTGATAGTGTGAAAAAAATTGTTGGTATGGAAAGTCCAATTCAAAATGTGATGGATTTTTTAGCTGGTGAGTACTATAGTCTATTGTTTATTATCATATTAACAATTTTTTGCGTTACAGTTGCGACACATTTAATGGCACGGCATGTAGATAAAGGAGCGATGGCATATTTATTAGCGACACCTGTATCTAGAGTACAAATTGCAATCACGCAAGCTGCTGTTCTCATATTGGGACTACTGATTATTGTATCTGTTACGTATGTAGCGGGTATAGTAGGTGCAGAATGGTTTTTACAAGATAATAACTTAAATAAAGAACTATTTTTGAAGATAAATATAGTCGGGGGGCTCATATTTTTAGTTGTTAGTGCGTATTCGTTTTTCTTTTCTTGTATATGTAATGACGAAAGAAAGGCACTGAGCTACTCAGCAAGTTTAACTATCTTATTTTTCGCATTAGATATGGTAGGTAAATTAAGTGATAAGTTAGAGTGGATGAAAAGTCTATCGTTATTTACACTGTTTCGTCCAAAAGAAATTGCTGAAGGAACGTATAATATATGGCCGGTAAGTATAGGTTTAACTGCTGGAGCTCTTTGTATTTTCATCGTAGCGATTGTGGTGTTTAGGAAGAGGGATTTACCGTTATAGAGTAGAAAGTCCACTATATGAGTGGACTTTTTTGATGAGGAGGAAACGAATGAATCATTTGTTCTGGGTTCAGTTATATGTAAATGATATTGAAAAATCAATATTGTTTTATGAACAAATAATTGGTTTAAAGTTGTATAAAAGAAGTATGCATGCAGCACGATTCAATCACGATCAGTTTTCTCTATTACTAGCTAATGATTATACATTGAATGAAAATCACTATTTTTACAATCGAAAAGAAATGAAGGGAAATGGCTTTGAACTAATTATCGTTGTCGACCGACTTGAAGATGTATATGAACGTTGTAAAGAGAAGGGATGCAAGATACAAGAAGAGATTCAAACATATTCATGGGAGATGAGAGGATTTAAAGTTGTAGATCCAGATGGATATTTCTTAAGGATTACGTCTGAGTAAAGGTGAACATGAAGAATGTTTACCTTTTTTTATGAAAATATTCAAAAAAATGAACCTTTTTCTAGGCTCATCCGTCTAATACATGTAAAGTTAAATTTGAAGTGAGGATGAAACAGGAGGAGCAATTGTGAAAGTAATCCCTTTATATAAAATGATTATAAAAGAAGAAACCGATGTTTCTTTAGCGAAAAAAGGTGATCATGAAGCGTTTATGGCGCTTATACATACAGAAAAAGTGAAGATGTACCGAATAGCAAAGGCTATGTTACGTGATGAGACAAATATAGAGGATGCGATACAGACGACAATTTTAAAAGCCTATGAAAATATAAAAAAATTAAAGAAAGAAGAGTTTTTTCAAACTTGGTTAATTCGAATTTTAATGAATGAGTGTAACAATATTATTAGAGCGTATAAAAATATAATTGTGACAGAAGAGAATGATTACAATATGAGCGCGTGTGATCAGTATGAAGATATAGATTTGTGTAATGCGATTCAATCGTTACATGAAGAATTAAGAGCTGTTACGGTGCTGTATTACTATGAAGATATGAATCAAGATAGCATTGCGAAGCTTTTAGAAATACCAAAAGGAACAGTGAAATCGAGATTGTCGCGCGCGAGGGAACAACTACAGAAACGATTAAAGATGGAATAGGGGGTGCAAAGGATGGATGATGAAAAATTATTTGATGAGAAATTAAAAAAGAGAATAAAAGAAGAGAATGTTATAGTGCCGCCAGAGTTAAATGAAAAGATTAATGGTACACTACATAATCTTCCGGTAAAAAAGAAAGGTTACAGAGTTTATATGGTGGTTATAAGTGCTGCTGTTCTAGCGCTTTCTATTGTGTCTATGTCGGAGTTTTCTGATCAAATTTTTGCTCAAAACGGCGGAGTATTTGAATATGTAAAGAAAAAGGCGTTTTCGGATTATGAAAATGAAGAGGAAATGAAATCGAACGTAAATTATCCAGAGAAAGAAAAGATTCATGAAAAGATGCTAGATTCCATTGATCATTTTAAAAATATTTCAGGACAATTTGAGGAATATTCTAGTTCGTCAAGAATTGCTACAACATACAAATATACGATTGATACGGAGGAACAAAGAGGTATCTCTTCGAAAGAAGATAAGCTATCGAAAAAACGAACACTTATATATAACGAGGGCAAGAAAAAAGAATTTGATGATGAGAAGTATACATATAAAGAGACAAAATGGAGCTCGAAAGAAAGAAACAATGAACTATTAAAATTAAATCCTACGGAAAGGTTATTGAGAAAATCGGGTGAGAAAAAAAGATATGATGATGAATATGTGGGATTCGCGAAGTATAGTATTCAATCAGAATTTGCGGATCTATTAATTCGATATAAAGATTGGAATTATAAAGAAACGAAGTATCTTGGACTGGATTGCTACAAAATAGAAGGGACAATAAATATAGAAATGCCTGTAAGTACATCTGAAGATTTAAGAGGGAAATTTGAAATGGTTGTAGAGAAAAATACAGGGATTATGCTCAAGTTCCTTAGTTTCCACGAAGGTATGATTCAATATTCAATCACGACCGAATGGATACAAATAAACAAAGGATTGAAAGAGAATGCATTTCAAAAGGAAAGCGCTAATTATGAGAAATTGAAAAATATATTAGATGAATAGAAAACGGAGGAAACGATATGGAGAATCACTCTTCTTCAAGAGAAAAGAAAAATAAGCGAAAATATAAAAAGACAACAATAATAAGTGTATTGTTAGCAATATTACTATTTGGCGGAGTTGGATATGGTACTTACGTATATATGAAAACTTCTAATCTCGTACAAAAATCAAATGTTAATTTAGCACGTGGTGAAAAATCAAAATTACGTGAGGAAACTGTAAAACCGATCACCAATAATGTTTCACTTTTAATTATGGGAATTGATGAAAATCCAGAACGACAAAAGGAGTATAATGGTGCATTTCATACAGATGCACTACTGTTAGCTACTTTTAATAAAGATGATAAGACTGTGAAATTAACGAGCATACCACGTGATACATACACATATGTACCAGTAGAAAAGAAAAAAGATAAAATAACGCATGCATATGGAAGTGGTTTCGTTAAAAATGGTAAAGATGGAGGACCGCAAGCTTCAGTGGAAGCGGTAGAAAAATTGTTACAAGTGCCTGTTGATTATTTTGTGAAGTTTAATTTTAATGCATTTACTAAAATTGTGGATGGATTAGATGGGATTGAAGTAAATGTCCCAGTTGAATTTACAGAGCAAAATAGTAAAGATGAACCTGACGCAATCCATTTGAAAAAAGGACTACAAACATTAACAGGGGAAGAAGCACTTGCACTGGCAAGAACGCGTCATATTGATAGTGATGCAATGAGAGGTCAGCGTCAACAGCTTGTTATTGAAGCGATGTTAAGTAAATTAAAAAGTGTAGGATCAATTACGAAGCTAGAAAAAATAGTTGAGGCAGTTGACGGCGATTTTAAAACAAACTTAGTAATGGATGATATTTTATCTTTTTATAAATACGGTTTAAACGGTTCAGTTGAAAAAATACAATTAGCTGGTGATGATTTATACTTACCTAACGGTCCAAATGGGAATCGTGTATATTATTATAACCCTAATAAAAAAGATCTACAGAGTTTGAGTAATACTCTTAGAACACATCTAGGATTAAGTGAAAAGCAGATTGAGGAGAATTAAAGCAGGCATAATGTCTGCTTTTTTATTTTTGTAGAAAAGAGCTTTGTTACGATATACATTATTTATTAACAATAATTTACAAGTGTTTTATAGTGGAAGGATATAAAGGTTATTAAATCAATGCATAGAATTCAATGAGATATAGTGTTTCAAAAGATTATGGAATTTTTATGAATATTACTGTAAAAAAATAATTTTTTAAAAATTTTCAATAATAACACTTTACAAAACTCAAAAAATTAGTAGAATAATAGTTAATAAGAATCTTCTGATAAATATATAAAGAAAAACAGAATTATCAGAAAATTCTTAAATGAGAGCGTTAAGAATTAGGGAGGGTACAGAAAGTGAAAAAGAAAAAAATCAAAAAATTAACAGCAGTTGTAGCACCAGTTTTAGCAATGAGTATGGCATTAACAGCATGTTCTACATCAGGTGGAGATAAGAAGACAAGCACAAACTCTAGCTCTGGCGGAGATAGCAAATCAGAAGAAAAATTAGCAGCGAAACAAGTACTAAATCGTACTGAAACAAATGAGATTCCGACAATGGATACTTCTAAAAATACCGATACATTAGGTTCTCAAATTTTAGGGAACACAATGGAAGGTTTATATCGATTAGATAAAGATAACAAACCAATCCCAGCTGCGGCAGAGTCAAGCACGAAGAGTGAGGATGGTAAAAAATATACATTCAAATTACGTAAAGATGCAAAATGGTCAAATGGTGATCCTGTAACAGCGAAAGATTTCGTATATGCTTGGCAACGTCTATTAGACCCAAAAACAGCTGCTGAGTATGCATTCATTGCATTCCCAATTAAAAATGCAGAAGCCGTTAATAAAGGGGAAAAACCTGTAACAGAACTAGGAGTAAAGGCAGTAGACGACCTTACTTTTGAAGTTGAATTAGAACAAGCAGTACCATACTTCTTAAACTTAGTAGCATTCCCATCGTACTATCCATTAAATGAGAAGTTCGTAAAAGAAAAAGGGGATAAATACGGTTTAGAGTCTGATACAACAGTATATAACGGACCGTTCGTTCTTACTGATTGGAAGCACGAGCAAGGCTGGAAACTAAAGAAAAACGATCAATATTGGGATAAAAAGACTGTAAAATTAGATGAAATTAACTATAGTGTAGTAAAAGAAGTAGCTACAAGAGTAAACTTATATGATACAAATGCAATTGATTTCGCGCTATTAACAGGTGAATTCGTTGATAAGTATAGAAGCAACAAAGAAGAGTTTGGCACATACTCACAAGTAAGTACTTACTTCTTACGTATGAACCAAAAACGTGGTGGACAAGATACACCGTTAAAGAGCCAAAAATTACGTGAAGCAATCGCATTATCAATCGATAAAAAGAATTTAGCAAACGTTATTTTAAATGATGGATCTAAGCCTGCGGACTTCTTAGTACCGAAAGGATTAGCAACTGGACCAGACGGTAAAGACTTCCAAGAAACATTTAAAAATGGTATTAAACCAGATGCGAAAAAAGCAGCAGCTGCATGGGATGAAGCGAAAAAAGAGCTTGGGAAAGACCAAGTTACAATTGAGCTATTAAACTATGACACTGGTAATGCGAAAAAAGTTGGGGAATATGTAAAAGATCAAATTGAGAAAAACTTAAAAGGTGTAACTGTTAATATTAAACTTCAGCCATTCAAACAAAAGCTGAAATTAGAAACAGAGCAAGAGTATGATTTATCATATGCTGGTTGGGGACCTGACTACGCTGATCCAATGACATTCTTAGATATGTTCCAGTCTAATCATTCTCATAACCAAATGAGCTTCGCTGATTCAAAATATGATGATATGATCAAAAAAGCTGGTGGAGAATTAATGGGTGACGCGAAGAAACGTTGGGAAGAGCTAGGAAAAGCTGAGAAATTACTTCTTGAGCAAGATGTAGCACTTGTACCTTTATACCAACGTGGTGATGCATACGTTCAAAAACCAAATGCAAAAGGCATCGTTCACCATAACATTAGCCCAGAGTATAGCTTCAAGTGGGCATATATGACTGAAAAAGATGGAAAATAATTTTTAAGCAGTGAGGCTATATTTAAGTGGATGTATATAAGTTTCTTAGCTTATTTTGTAGTGAGAATCTCGTTGTCCACAATAGAAAGATAAAATGATAGAGCATTCCAAAAGTAGACTATTTACTTTTGGAATGCTCTTTTATTATGGGGTTAAATGTAAATGAACCCATAGATATAAATAATTTGTATAGTAACAATTGTGAAAAATACCTTTTACTATCACAAAAAAATAATTTTTAGAATATTTTAAAAATAACTTTACAAAAACAGAAAAGTTAGTAGAATATTAATTAATAAGAATTTTCTGATAACTAGTTATTAGAAAATCTCTCAAAATTAGTTTCGTACATATAATTGGGGAGGGTACAAAAATGAAGAAAAAGATGAAAAAGTTCACGGCGGTTGTAGCGCCAGTTTTAGCGATGAGCATGGCGTTGACAGCGTGTTCTGGATCAGGTGGGGAGAAGAAAACAACTACGACGTCTAATGGTGGTGGGGAAGAGAACAAATCCGAAATTAAATACGCAGCAAAACAAGTATTAAATCGTACAGAGAATCAAGAAATTCCGACGATGGATACGTCTAAATCTACTGATACGTTAGGGTCACAAATTTTAGGGAACACGATGGAAGGATTATATCGTCTTGATAAAGATAATAAGCCAATCCCAGCTGCTGCAGAATCTAGTACGAAAAGCGAGGATGGCAAAAAATATACATTTAAATTACGTAAAGATGCAAAATGGTCAAATGGTGATCCTGTAACAGCGAAAGATTTCGTATTTGCATGGCAGCGCTTACTCGATAAAAATACAGCGTCAGAATACGCATTTATTGCTTACTATATTAAAAACGCAGAAGCAATTAATAAAGGTGAAAAACCTCTAACAGATTTGGGGGCAAAAGCAGTAGATGATTATACACTAGAGGTAGAATTGGAAAAGCCAGTACCATATTTCTTGAATTTACTAGCATTCCCGTCATACTATCCGTTAAATGAAAAATTCGTAAAAGAAAAAGGCGATAAGTACGGTTTAGAAGCAGATACAACGGTGTATAACGGGCCGTTCGTGATGTCTTCATGGAAACATGAACAAGGATGGCAGCTAAAGAAAAATGATAAGTATTGGGATAAGAAGACTGTAAAATTAGAAGAAATTAACTATAGTGTAGTGAAAGAAGTTGCGACGAAAGTAAACTTATATGATACAGGGTCAATTGATTTCACACTACTATCAGGAGAGTTTGTAGATAAATATAAATCGAACAAAGAAGAATATGGCGAGTATGCAGAATCAAGTACATTCTTCTTACGTTTAAATCAAAAGCGTAACGGACAAGATACGCCGTTAAAGAGCAAAAAGCTTCGTGAAGCAATTGCATTATCGGTTGATAAAAAAGGACTGGCAAACGTTATTTTAAATAATGGTTCAAAAGCAACAGATCAATTAGTACCAAAAGGACTTGCGACAGGACCAGACGGTAAAGATTACCAAGATACATTTAAAAATGGTCTGAAATATGATCCGAAAAAAGGTGCAGCAGCTTGGGAAGCAGCGAAAAAAGAACTTGGAAAAGATCAAGTTACAATTGAATTACTAAGCTATGATGATGGAACTGCGAAAAAGATTGCTGATTATGTTAAAGATCAAATTGAGAAGAATTTAAAAGGTGTAACAATTAATACAAAAATTCAGCCGTTCAAACAAAAATTAAAATTAGAGACTGCACAAGATTATGAAATTTCTTATGCAGGTTGGAGTCCAGATTATGCGGATCCAATGACATTTATTGATATGTTTGAATCGAAGAGCCCATATAACCAAATGAGTTATTCAAATGCAAAATACGACGAAATGGTACAAAAAGCAGGTAATGAATTAATGGGTGATGCGAAGAAGCGTTGGGAAACGTTAGGGAAAGCAGAAAAATTATTCCTTGAAGAAGATGCTGGACTAGTTCCTTTATATCAAACAGGAAGAGCATATGTAATGAAACCGAATGTAAAAGGAATTGTGAAACATAACATCAGTCCGGAATATAGCTTTAAGTGGGCGTATGTAACGGAAGAGAAATAAGAAAAAAGAGCGTTTGAAAAATATATTATTTATTTTTTTAAACGCTCTTTTACTATTCAATTAAATTTAAATAGATAGAGGAGAATAAGAGAAGTGGTACTTACATATAGTAGATGGGGGAGAATTCGTATAGTAGTAATAGATTGTAATTAATTTAAATAAATTAATTATTATGAATGTTCCTTAAAAACTTTACAAATTGTGAAAAAATAGTAGGATGATAATTAGTAACAATTTTCTGATAATTCAAATTAGAAATCTCTCAAAGTTAGTTTCGTACATATAATTGGGGAGGGTACAAGAATGAAGAAAAAGATGAAAAAGTTTACGGCGGTTGTAGCGCCAGTTTTAGCGATGAGTATGGCGTTAACAGCGTGTTCTGGATCTTCTGGTGGGGAGAAGAAAACGACAACGACATCTAATAATGGTGGAGAAGAGAAGAAATCTGATATTAAATATGCGGCAAAGCAAGTGTTAAATCGTACAGAAACGAATGAAATTCCGACGATGGATACTTCCAAAAATACAGATACACTTGGCTCACAAATTTTAGGGAATACAATGGAAGGTTTATATCGCCTTGATAAAGATAATAAGCCAATCCCAGCTGTAGCAGAATCTAGCACAAAAAGTGAGGATGGTAAAAAATATACATTCAAATTACGGAAAGATGCAAAATGGTCAAACGGTGATGCTGTAACAGCGAAAGATTTCGTATTTGCATGGCAACGTCTAGTAGATCCAAAAACAGCTGCTGAGTATGCATTTATTGCTTACTATCTGAAAAATGCAGAAGCGATTAATCAAGGGAAAGCAGAAGTTGCTACATTAGGTGTAAAAGCGGTAGATGATTATACGCTTGAAGTGGAACTAGAAAGACCGGTACCGTATTTCTTAAACTTAATGGCATTTGCGTCATACTATCCATTAAATGAAAAGTTTGTAAAAGAAAAAGGGAATAAATTTGGTTTAGAGTCTGATACAACAGTATATAACGGACCGTTCGTTCTTACTGATTGGAAACATGAGCAAGGCTGGAAATTAAAGAAAAATGAGCAGTATTGGGATAAAAAGACTGTCAAACTAGAAGAAATTAACTATAGCGTAGTAAAAGAACCAGCTACTAGAGTAAATTTATACGATACAGGAGCGATTGATTTCGCCCTTTTATCAGGAGAATTTGTTGATAAGTATAGAAATAATAAAGAAGAGTTTGGGGCATATTCGGAAACAAGTACGTTTTACTTACGTCTAAATCAAAAGCGTGGTGGGCAAGATACACCGTTAAAGAGTAAAAAATTACGTGAAGCAATTGCATTATCAATTGATAAGAAAGCTTTAACGAATGTTATTTTAAATGATGGTTCAAAACCAGTGGACTATTTAGTAGCAAAAGGTTTGGCGAGTGGACCAGACGGTAAAGATTTCGCAGAAACGTTCAAGAATGGTTTAAAACAAGATTCCAAAAAGGCAGCGGCAGCTTGGGAAGAAGCGAAAAAAGAACTTGGAAAAGATCAAGTGACAATTGAACTGTTAAATTATGATACTGGTAATGCGAAAAAAGTTGGGGAGTATGTAAAAGATCAAGTTGAAAAAAACCTAAAAGGCGTGACAGTAAATATTAAACTGCAACCATTTAAGCAAAAGTTGAAATTAGAATCAGACCAAGATTATGATTTTTCATATGGTGGCTGGAATCCAGATTATGCGGATCCAATGACGTATCTTGATATGTTTGAAACGACAAACTCTCAGAACCAGATGAGCTACTCAAATTCAAAATATGATGACATTATTACTAAAAGTAAGACAGAATGGATGGCTGATGCAAAAAAACGTTGGACAGAGTTAGGAAAGGCTGAAAAAATATTACTTGAAGATGATGTAGCGCTTGTACCTTTATATCAAAATGCTCGATCATATGTAATGAAACCAAATATAAAGGGAATTGTGAAACATAATATTAGTCCGGAATATAGCTTTAAATGGGCGTATGTAGAAGAGAAATAAACAAGAGAAGAGCATTTTCAAGTTGCGGTATTGCACTTGGAAGTGCTTTTTTATGTGCACAATTCATTGATGGATGAATATATGTATTATAGAAAATTTAAAGGAGAATTCCATGAAACGAAACACATACATCGATTTCTTAGCTTATTACGGAATAGGGAGTGCTCATCCTGGCGGTTTTACGTTAACAAAACAATTGTTAGCACAAATGCCTTTTAGACAGGGGGCGAATGTCCTTGAGATAGGTTGCGGCACAGGGAAAACAGCGGCGTATATGACAAAAGAATGTGGTTATAAAGTAACAGCAGTTGAAAAGAATGAAATTATGATTCAAAAGGCGAAAGATAGATGGTCATTTGAAGGATTAGACATTCAATTAATTGAAGGAAATGCAGAGCAATTACCTTGTTTGTATGACTCATTTGAGTTCGTACTCGGAGAATCGATACTCGCTTTTACAGAGAAAGAAAGGGTTATCTCGGAGTGTTATCGTGTATTACAGAAGGACGGAAAGCTTGTTGTGATTGAAATGATTATTGATAGACACATTGAGAAGAGTGAAGAAGAAACGATTTCCAGGTTATATGGGATGAAAGAATTATTAACTGAGATTGAGTGGGTACAATTATTTCAGAAAGCAAACTTTAAGCGGGTTACAATTGCTGGTGGTGGTACAATTGCGGAAACGATCTCTGGCTATATAGAAGAGCCGGAATGGAATGTATCATCATATATTCCAAATGAATTATATGATGCGTGGGTACAGCATGAAAGTGTAAGGCTTATGTATCAACATGTTTTAGGACACCGCATATTTATATGTGAAAAATAAAGCAAAAGAGTTGGCTAAAGGTAGTCAACTCTTTACTATGTTAAATGAAAAATAATGCAGCTAAAGTAATTCCGAAAATGAAACCAAATCCGAGTTCAACACCCCAACCGCCGTCGCCCCAGCCGCCGCAACCACCACAACCACGACCGCCACATCCACAGCTACTAAAACCACCGCCGCAACCACCACCGCAACCAAATCCGCAACTATCACATCTGCTAAGGCCGCCGCAAAGATCACAACCACCGTTTGCATATGCGTCGTAGTATCCGAATCCAGTGTCAAAAGATGAGCGCTGTTGCACTGGTTCAATCCATACAGAGCTATTTGTCACATCAATTATTTTCCCTAAATGAATGCGGCCATCACGATCTTCAATGCGAACGACTTTACCGAAATAACGTTGGCATGTATCATAACATTTTTGTCTATGCATGTTCTTTCCTCCTTCCCCATTACAGTAATACGATATGTAAAGGGGACAAGTGCGGCTTGTACGAATGCCCTATCTATCATAATTGTTATAGGAAAGGGGAAATATAGGAAGAGGATATAGCAAGGAGGAAAAGGCAATGAAATCTACAGATCAGTTTCAGACATACGAAGTACCGTGGGAAGAATTTATTGAAGCGTTGCGAGAGGAAATGAAGAAGCAAGTAGGGGCAGATATTATTGATACAGTAGTTTGTAATTTAGAAGATGGTTTTGAAGTGTATACATATGTGCAGGGGGATTTGGATTATGAATATAAGGAAGCGCTTGAAAGGAAATACGGGAGTGATGCAAAGACTCCTAATTTGTTAACGATTATGTTATTAGCTAGTATTTATAGCGCGAGTGAGGAGAATATACGCTTGCATGCGGATCATAAAGATAATCCGATTGTTGAAGTGTATGTGAAGCAATGAAACACGCTGTGAAAGGCGTGTTTTTTATTTTTATGATAAAATGTTAGAAAATTAAGAAAGAAGGTGATCGGTTGGGAATTAAACATCTTAATTTAACAGTTGCAGATGTAGTAGCTGCGAGAGAGTTTTTAGAAAAGTATTTTGGCTTAACTTGTAGCGGAACAAGGGGAAATGGCTTTGCGGTTATGCGTGATAATGATGGGTTTATATTAACGTTAATGAAAGGGAAAGACGTACATTATCCGCAAACATTTCATGTAGGGTTTCCTCAAGAAAGCGAAGAACAAGTAAATAAGATGAATCAAAGATTGAAGGAGGATGGATTTTTGGTCGAACCTCCTAAACGTGCACATGCGTATACGTTTTACGTTGAAGCACCTGGTGGATTTACAATAGAAGTGATGTGTTAAGTCAAAAATCAAACTTTTTGTTAAGTGTTTTTAAAATAAAAAGTAGGAAAAGTCTGTATTAAGTGTAGAGCTTAAACAGGCTTTTTTACTTGTATTATCGGATAGAAAACGCTAGAAGGAATAATATTCAGCGTATATAACTGTTTACATAATAAAGTTATAGTGTGTTAGTTGTCCTAAAATACAAGTCATATATATTGTTTCCTCTCATAAATTTAAACATAGGAATTTGTCTACAAAGGTGGCGAAGCCTCATCATGAAAATTCGAATTTGTGCCACATTCATGTTGTTTCTATTTATTTGGTTACATCCTTTTTGGACTTTTGCAAAAGGAGAGGAGGCAAAGGAAAGGGTCGTTTCACTTGTATATGATGATTCGGGCAGCATGAGAAATAACGATCGCTGGAAATATGCCAATTACGCTTTGCAAAGTTTAGTTGCGCTATTAGATGAAAAAGATAAATTTTCTTACGTTCCAATGAGCAAGCCAAATGATCCATTAAACATTTCGTTAACGAAGGATAAGAGACAAACGGAAATTGAGGGAATTGGAGCATGGAAAACGTATTTAAATACTCCGTTTAGCGCAGTAGAAACGGCGATGCAATCTATAAAAAAGGAAGCCGATATAGATGGAAAACGTGAATTTTGGCTTATTGTCTTAACTGACGGGGCATTTAATGATTTAGAGAAAGATAAGGTTGGTGGAAAAGAACAAATTACACAGAAGTTAGCACAGTTTAAGAAAGAAATGGATGTAAAAAAGATATCGTTACATCCAATTTTAATTACGATGGAAGAGGATTTAGGGCAACAAGAGAAGGCGCAACTCAATACGTTTAAAGAAATATGGAAGAAAGAGATAAATGGAGTTACGATGCCATCTAGTGGAGAGGATGGTATTGTAAAAAGCGTCAATCAAGTGGCAGCATTAGTTGCAAATCGCGATCCGTTTTCCTCTGTTGAATCGATTGTAAAAACGAAAGTAGTAGGGAAAAAAGTAGAGATTACAACACCATTTCCATTAAAGCGTATGACGCTTGTACGACAATCGCCTTCTTTGTCTAATTATCAGGTCACACAAATTTCTAAACCATTACAATTACAATCTTCTTTTTCCATACATGCACCAGGAGAAGCGAAATTATTCGGAAATATAGTTCATATAAGTACGGAAAATGAGGAAGTTATTAAACCAGGAACTTATACGATAGAAGTGGACCAGGATATTGAGAAAGAAGGATTACAAGTACTAGTCGAACCGGCGCTTAATTATACTGTTTCTACTTATGACAAAGAGGATCAGGATAGAAAAAATGTTGAGGAAATGTATGAAGGTGTGACAGCTGTTATTGAAGCAAAACCTACTGAGTTGTCAGTTCAGTCTTCTTACTTTCAGGCAGAAGTAGAAATAGACGGAAAGCAATATGTGATGAAGTGGGACGATAAAAGACATGTGTTTTATTACGAAACGAAGCTTACTAAAGGATTAGTACGCGGGAAAGTTCATATGAACATAAAGGGATTTTACAGACAGACGAAAGAATTTAAAATCGAAACAACGAAAAAGCCTGAATTATCACTTCAAACTGTCACGAAAGATTATGAAGAAAAAGTAACGAATTTAGAGAATAGTAAACCATTTATTATACAACCACAGTTAGATGATAAGCCGATGACAGAAGAGGCTGTAAAAAAACTATTAAAATCTACTGGTGTCACATCTAAACAATCAATCAACTATGAAATAAAACAACATGGTAATCAAATTTATATTTATCCTCGACCTCATTACTCCGACACATTCAATTTTACAGATACTGGCACCGTAGAAGCTACCATCGTAGTGCAGGATTCAAAATTACAAGAAGTAAAGAAAAACATAGCACTCCATATTCAAAATGCACCGTTTTATGAAAAGTATGCGCTTATCTTTAAGTTTGTTATTCCTATCACTTTATTACTGTTAATAGTGGGAATAATCGTTTTAGGATGGATTGTCCGTCCAAGATTTCACCGGAAAGCACTATTGTATTACGAATGGGATCAAGAGGTAGCGAAAGATTGGTTATATCAATCTGAGCCAGAGTTACTTAAAAATAAATGGTGGAAGCACTATTTTGGCATTCCATTTAGAGCAGAAAGAAAGACTGTACAATCCGTTACATTTATAGCAAAGAAAGGATCGAAATCGATATTGGTAGCGAAAGAGTCACAAGTAGTAGGAATGATTATTGATGGGATGTTTATAACAGAGGATGAGGTTGGAAGGGAACATAAGACGCTGTATCCAAATGAACTTTTAGTAATTGATAGAGGGTATGGTAAAGAGATTTACAGGTACGAGTGTGAATAGGAGATAGTGCAAAGAGGGGGATTTTAGCTTTCCCTCTTCTTTTCAAACAAGCAAGAATAGGAAGGTGGTTCACATGACGTTACAAGTTCCAACGATATTAATTGGTTTAGGTGGAATCGGTAGTACTGTGACACATCAAATATATGAAAGGTTACCTGAGGAACGCCGAAAAAAGGTAGCAATGCATGTATTTGATACAGATGTGAATACATTAAGTAAATTTGATCATATTCGAAAGTTTAAAACACAAACGAGTTCGAGTAAAACACCAAGAGAGTATATTGCGGGAGATCCAACGATTCCAGAGTGGTTTCCAATGGACCCGACTATACTTGATAAGCCACTGACAGAAGGGGCAGGGCAGTTACGTGTCATTTCCCGTTTAGCGTTACGTGCTGCGATGAAAGAAGATAAATTGACGTCCTTTTGGCAAGAAATTGAGAAGATTTTTCCGGTTACAAGTGATCAAACGGAATATGGTGTGCGTGTCATTATCGTAACATCACTAGCGGGCGGAACAGGTTCAGGGATGTTTCTGCAAATTGCATTATATTTACGTGAAATGCTTCGAAAAAAACTGCAGCATCATAACATTTTAATACGTGGTGCGTTTCTAATGCCGGATGTGTTAGTGAAGACGAGAACGGTTAGTGCGAAAGAGTTTGAAACGGTGCAAGCAAATGGTTATGCATCGTTAAAAGAATTACATGCCATTACACTCGGTTCTACTGGAGAATTATCAAAACGTGGCGGAGTGACGATTGAATTAGAATATCGACCTGATCAAGTAGATGAAGACGGAAGAACAAATCATACGATTAAACAACACCATTTACCGTACAATTATTGTTTCTTATACGATTACGAAAATTTACATGGACACCATCTGCATAATTTATCAGATTATATGGAGCAAATGGCAAATACGATTTATTTACAGTTATTTAGTCCGATGTCTGCAAATCATTTTGCGCAGGAAGATAATCAAATTCAGCAATTAGCAGAATCAAGCGGGAAAGGGCGATATTGCGGGGCAGGAACGGCAAAGATTATTTATCCATATGAGCACGTGTTAAAATATTGCGCTTTAAAATGGGCCGTGCAAGGTTTAGATGAATCGTGGCTTCATTTAGATCAATTGTTTCAAGAGAAGAAGCAAAGATATGACCAAGATGTAAAACGTGGGATGCAGCGTGAAAAGCCAGAGCGCGGGAAAAGTTATTTAGAAGACTTAGAACATCTTGCTACTCGTCCAGAACAAGCTCATATTTTCTATCGACAAATGTACAATGAAACGCGTGAAGGAGCAGAGGGTGGCAAGGTCGGTGTTGCAAAATCTAAACTGTTTTTAGAAGCTGTAGAAAGTTATGTCCAGCGTACGGTGCAAAAAGACGAGGAATTAAATCGTCTGCAGCATGAGTGTAAAATTTCGGCTGCGAAGCTGAAAATGATGGAGCAAATGAAAGGTGAAGTAGCAAGGGTGGATCATGCGGTTCGTTTATATGCGTATGCGATTCCAAGCCGTGTACATGAACATGTAACGACACTATTGTATGACATGATTGAATCGGACCGTTTTTCACCAAATGGTTCTGAGGGGCAGTCCTATCAATTAAATACATGGTTTTTAAAGAAAACAGATCCTGTTCATCCAGTATCAGCTCGTTTTATGTTGTATGAAATTCGAAAGCAGTTAGTAGAAAAAATGAATCGACTACATGAAAATAATGAACAAAAGCGTAATTTAATTCAAAACTACGATAAGAAATTTAATGTAAGTAATATTGATGGAACGGTAACAGCTGTGCGCCGAGTAGAAATCGCGCAGCAACAAGGCTGGTTTGGAAAAATGATTAATAATCAGCAACGTTTATTTAAAAAAGAATTTGAAGATATTGTAACGCAGTACGTACACAAATTAAACGAGTATCGTAAAGAAATGCTATTAGAACTCGTGTATCAATCGCTATATCAAGCAGTTAACAAAATGATTCAATACTGGGAAAGATTTTTTGATAATTTACATGAAACACGTGAAAACTTACTGTTTGAAATTCAAAAACGAAGCAAGGAATTTGAAGGGAAAACAAACCCAACGAATGTATACGTATTAGCTGAAGAGAAGCTGCAAGAAAAGATATGGCAAGATATGCAGCAACATTTAAATTTAGGTGTATTACCAAAAGATATATCTGCGGAAATTTATATGAGTCTATACGGGGAATATTGCCGAGATGCGAAAACAGAAGAGATTCAATCGAAAAAAGTAGAAGACTTTTATCGTGAGCACATATTAAGTTATTGCTACGATGAATTACAAATACGCTATCGTGATAAATTAGAGCTGAATATCGTTGAGGCGTTACGAAAAGAAGCGGATTATAAGAAGCGTGATCGTGATGAATACGTCCGTGAAAAAATTGAAGACCTCTTCCATTTAGCTAGCCCATTTGTGCCGAAAGTTTCCCATCATAGGGAATTACAATACTGGGGTATACATCCATCTTTAAAGAAAGAACTGCAAGAGGAATTAATTCAAGAAATGTTTAAGGAAAAGGATACAGTACATGAAGCCTTTTCGCCCTTTGAAGTAATCTGTTACCGAGCACATTATGGTTTATCGCTGCAAGACTTTCCTAAGCTTTCGTCGGGACATATTGCAAATGGATTTATGAATGATAAAGGTGATTATTTTCAGTCATACTATCGTCGTGTGAACAAGTTGAATAGTAAAAAATCTAGTTTAACGCCGCATTTAGATAAGTATTGGCACTTACCAGCCTTCATGCCAGACTTAAATGCAACGCAAACGAAATTAGATTACGATAAATGTAATCGCGCTCTTCTATACGCGTATATATATCGCTGGATTAGTTTAGTTGCTGTTGATGGCCAGTTCGTGTATCAATATAACGGCGTTGGACGTAGTTTCTTAATTCAGTCGATGGGGAAAAATATTTCAAGCGAAAGTTACAAATTGCACAGAGCGTTGCTTCATAATCCGTTCATTTATGAAAACATCTTATCTAGATTTGAAGAAGAACAAGAAAAGGCGATGATACAGGGTGGACATTTATATACACATCCATTTGTATTAGGTGCTCAAGATATTAGATGGCTTCGTAAAGAGCATGTCCATAATATTTTAGATATGATTTTAATGTATGACCGTGAAGCGAAATATGACCCAACGTTAGAAGAAACTTCTGATGAATTATTAAGATTATTCCTTGATGAAATTGAGTTATATTTCCAAAATTATTACGGTACAGGTGCCGATATGGTTGCAAAGAAAGAGAAAGAAATGTTTATTAAACAATTGTGGGATCGTTCGTACGCGAAAGGCTATGTAGATCCAAATAGTGCTCCTTATAAAAAGTGGCAAAATTTATTAAGTGTTCATGATGAAGAAGAAACGCCAAAAACGAATGTATAATGAATGAAAAGGGAATCCTTAAAAATGGCAATACAACTTTAGAAAAGAGGGATTCCGATGCCGTTTTTAGGAAGTGTATATCAAATATTTGGATTATATCCGGAAATTTATTATGGGATGATTTCAGCTGAGTTACAAGAAGAGGCTCAGAAGGAACAACTTAAAAATAGTAGTGCAGAAGCTGAAGTGGAAGAATAAAAAAAGTGCAGATGAAAATCTGCGCTTTTTTATTAGCTTTAAAATGATTGCATACCCTTAACTAAATTGTTATTTAAAAATAACAATTTAGTTAAGGGTATGATGACGTTGCTTAAATTCTATCTAATGAAAAAATGTATAAAAATCGATATGAAAAAGTAAGTATAAATATAAAGATAGGAAATAACAATGTTTTTGAGAAAATAATTACGTTTAAAAATACCATTTGATACATAATTAACCGTTCTTGTTTAATTAATTTTATTGTTGACAATATAATTAATTATATGATAAATTCATTCAGCGTTCTTAGTGGTGTGTTGCTGAATGGATTGTTTTAAAATTCACTACAGTTAAAAGAGATTGATTATTCTGTCTTTTGCTAAATTATTTAGTTCATGGGGAGGGGATCATGTATATTTTTATTTTCTAAACAGAACAGTAATAAAGATTGTAATAAGTAAGAGATAAATTTGAAAAAGAGGTTTCAATGAATGAGTCTTTTAATAAAGAAAACAATGGATGAAGAAAAGAAAAAAGTATTGAATCAAACTTTAGGTGCCATTGACCTAACTCTTTTAGGGATTGGAGCAATTATTGGTACAGGAATTTTCGTATTAACAGGTATTGTAGCGGCGAAACATGCTGGCCCAGCGATTGTATTATCGTTTATATTAGCGTCGATTGTATGTGCGTGCGTAGCTTTCTGTTATGCTGAATTTGCATCTACAGTTCCAGTTTCGGGAAGTGTATATTCATATACATATATGACACTAGGTGAGATTTTTGCATTTATCGTCGGTTGGTGCGTTATGTTGGAGTACTTATTAGCGACTTCTGCGGTAGCGGCAGGATGGTCAGCGTATTTTCAGTCATTGCTACTAGGATTTAATATTCACATTCCTACAATTTTTGCTTCGGCACCTGGTATGGGGAAGGGTGGAATTATTGATTTACCAGCAGTTCTTATTATTTTAGTTGTTACATTTTTATTAAGTCGTGGTGCAAAAGAAAGTGCACGAATAAATAATATAATGGTTATTATTAAGTTGGCTGTTATTGTAGGATTTATTGTTGTAGGAACACAATATGTAAAGCCAGAGAATTGGCAACCATTTCTACCGTTTGGTCTTCACGGTGTGGTAGGAGGCGCTGCTACTGTATTTTTTGCTTTTTTAGGATTTGATGCAGTTGCAACAGCCGCAGAGGAAGTGAAGCGCCCACAACGTAACGTGCCAATTGGGTTACTTGTTTCCTTATTCATTTGTACCGTTCTATATGTAGGTGTTTCATTCGTGTTAACTGGAATGGTTCCGTTTACGGAATTAAATGTTGCGGATCCGGTTGCATATGCGTTGCGCACGGTAGGAGAAGATAGAATTGCTGGATTGTTATCGGTGGGAGCAATAGCAGGGCTAACAACAGTTCTGTTAGTAGCTATGTTTGCATTTGTTCGTGTATCTTACTCGATGAGTCGAGATGGATTGTTACCAAAAAGACTTTCAAGTGTGCATAAACGTTTACAAACTCCATTTTTTAATACGTGGGTTACAGGTATACTAGCAGCTTTATTAGCGGGATTAGTGGATTTGAATTTATTAGCTAATTTAGTGAATATGGGAACGATAACAGCATTTGTGTTTGTATCTATAGCTGTCATTGTATTAAGAAAGACACATCCTAATATGAAGAGGCCATTCCGTGCGCCCCTAGTACCTTTTTTACCTATCGTTTCAATAGTAAGTTGTATATATTTAGCTTTGAACCTTTCTAAGCTTACTTTAATTAGTTTTGTGGCATGGATTATAATAGGTGTTTTCATATATTTTGTATATGCTAAAAAACATAGTAATGTTAGAAATGGAAATAGAGTATAGTCTGTTGAAATAATATTTGTAATGGAAATGAAAACACGCTACTTATTCATATAAGAACAAGTAGCGTGTTTTTGCTATTTAATAATCCCATTTTCTAAAATTTTAATAGTAGGTGCTACTTTCACATTAGCTTTTGAAAAGGCACTCGGCCAATCATCTTCAACTTGTTTCCATTCTTTATATTGAAACGCTCTCGCATAATCACCAAATCCGAATGGATCAAGTTGCTGTTTTTGAATTTTGTGGATTAAATCGTTTAAATCTTCGTTTAGTTGTTTTGTAATAAGTGAAGTTAATTTCTTTCTATCTTTGTCTATATCCATGTTGAATGTAAGTTCAGATACGGCAATTTTTAAATCCATTTTAATATTAAATTTGAAGTGATTATCGCTATAGTCTGTATGAATATCACGATTCATACTAAGAACATTTATTGTTGCGAAATCGCCACCATCTGTATCTTTTAAATCACTATTACTTTCAACTTGAGTAGAAGGGATCTTCATTGTAAGAGAAACTGGTGTATTGGCCTTCTTTTGTAATAAAAGAAGGAGGGCGCTTTCATAACGATTTAATGACATTTTATAAATTCCGCGAGAAGTTAATAGCGCGGAACCGGTAACGATAACATCTTTTATACCTTTTTTTATTTCTGAAATAGCAGGTGTTATACCTTTATTAAACGTTTGCCTATGAAATTCATGGAATGTCGTAAACACAGTTCGATTGTATAGTTTGTTCGTATTAATTAAATCTGTTAAATATTCAGGAAGAGCAGGCTTATCTTTAAAATTATTATATATAACGGAAGATATTGGACCATCTACCGCAACCATGCGCATATTTCCAGTATTTTTAGGATCACGATACCAAACATCAAGGTAAGGCATAGCTCCTTCTTGTTTTAAAAATTTCGTGCTAAATAAAATGAGCTGTAACTTTTCTGTAGATACTAAACCGCCACTTGAACTATTAAACGTTGCTTTTGCTTCTCGAGGTGTACGTACTTTCGCTTCATGAGTTTCGTACTTTTTCTCTACATCTTCATTAAAAATAGGGTTTACGTGGTACACAATTAATTTTCCTTTTGCTTTTGCGTCAAAACCGTAAATTAATGAAATCGATTGTTTTTCTAAATCGAGCCGATCTCCACAGCCTGTTAAAAAGGTTATGAGAAAGCAAAGTATAGTGAAATGAATAAAGGGTCTCATTTAAGTTTTTCTCCTTTTCCAATGCTGATAAAGTGTCATATATAAGAGAAATACGACTGGGAATAGAAAAACGATAAAATAACTTGAAGTTCCCCAAAAATCCCGTAACGCACTTATTTGATAAGAGGAAGGGATATAAAAGAATAGAACGAAAATACACCCGAATAATAAAAACCAAATAGGTAATGAGCTCCCTTTTTTGTTAAGTAATTGATTGATTCCATCTGAAGCAGTAAAAATATAAGGAATGCAAGAGTCAAAAATAATAAAGAGATAAAATGACAAAAAGATAATTTCAAACCGTTCAAGGAATGAAAAGTGAAATGGTGTAACAAGAGAAAGCGTGGGCCATAAAAACTTTGTTATACCATCCGGACTAAAATAAACAAAAGAGACGAACGTGACTTGAAGATAAACAAATAGCGTAATCAAATTCGCAAGAATAATTCCTTTTTTGGCAGATGATTTATTACTGAGATAAGGAAAAAGGACGAATGCAAACTCAAATCCGAGAAACGCAATAATAGTTGATTTTACTGTGTTGAAAACGGGTAGCCATCCCTCTTTAAGGAGAGGAAGAAGATAAATCCAATGACCATCTTTAAGTGGGATAAATAATAGCAAAGGCATCCAGAGTGTAAAGAAGACAGTAAAAACAGCATAGCGGCTAATAATAAGAACACCTTTACATGCGAGCATAAGCATTGGAATAGATAGTAACATCATGATTAAAAACATGGGGGATCTAGGTAAAATCCAAATGTGAATAACGTATAAGAGGGAAAAAATTAAGGAAACAGCTGCAAGAACAGCATATAAAATCCAAAAAATCATTACTACTCTTCCTAGCCACTTCCCAAGATAACGAGTCAGCACATCAAGTAAAGTATATCCAGGATGCTTTTCCATAATTTTTACAATACATAGACTGACTAATGTAGTAATAGCGCATCCTATAATGATAGACATCCATCCATCTGTATTCGCCCCTTGTGCAACTTCACGTGGCAGTGTAAGAACACCGAATCCTACTTGAACACCACTAATCGTTAAAATGTATTGAAATAAACTAATCTCCCTCTTTGCACGCTTTGTCACTTATCTTCCTCCGTTTCTTTTATATCGCTTTGTCGATTCTCTTGTTTTAAGTCAAGGGATAGTGGGCGTTTCTTCATTATTTTCCATGGTAAACGTACAAGAATATCTTTTAAATCCGAAGCAAATAACGGAGAAAAAGGACTACCATAAGGAACACCGAGAGATTCCATAGAAAGTATATGAATAATAATGATTGCCATCCCAACCATAATGCCAATGACACCAAATAAAGAAGCGATTATCATCATTGGGAATCGAAGAAGTCGAATTCCTGCAGACATTTCCATGTTAGGGATGATGAAAGAAGCGACTGCAGTAATAGATACGACGATAACCATAACATTACTTACTATTCCTGCTTGAACTGCAGCTTGTCCAATGACAATCCCTCCTACGACGCCAATCGTTTGTCCAACGGGACCAGGAAGCCGAACTGCAGCTTCGCGGAGCATTTCAAGTACTAATTCCATCAAAAGTGCTTCTAATATAGGAGGAAAAGGAATTTTAGCCCGAGATTCGCCAATCGTTAACAATAATTTAAGTGGAATCACTTCATAATGAAAGGAAATCATAGCAATATAAAGAGCGGGAGCAAATATGGCAATAAATAACCCAGTAAAACGAAGAAGGCGTATAAAAGATGGAATCAATGGTCTAAAACTGTAATCATCAATCGTTTGAAAAAAGGATGAAAAGGTCATAGGCCCTATTAATACGCCTGGTGAACGATCTACAACAACAGCGATTCGCCCATCCAGAATATGATGTGCTGTTGTGTCAGGGCGTTCAGTTATTGATAATTGCGGAAAGAGAGTATAGGAATTATCTTCAACAAACCCTTCTAATTCACCAGTAGTAATAATCGCATCCACTTTGATTGATTCGATGCGGCACGCCATTTCTTGTACAATGTCTTCGTTTGCAACATCTGCAAGATAAAGTAAAAAAACTTTAGAGGTTGCTCGTTCACCAACGGTAAATTCCTTCACTTTCAATTCGCGATTTGGAATATATCGACGAATAAGCGCGATACTGTCGCTTGCCACTTCATTAAATCCTTCATGTGAGCTTTTTATGGAGCTCTCTGTTATAGGTTCTTCAATGCTCCTTTTTGGTGCTGCTTGCGTATCAAGTTCTAAAGCAGATAGTTGCCCGTTTATAAATAAAATACTTTTGCCGTGTAAAAGAGATTGTTCAATGTCTGCCCACTGTTGAACTTTTTTAATATTTCCGATAGAAACAGAGGATTCCCAAAAATCTTCTTCATTCCATTCTTTAAATAAGAGAGGACGAAGAATGTTTACGTTAATAACAGTTTTGTCTACAAGTCCTTCCATATATATAAGTGCAGCTTCTTGGCCGTTTTTTAATGGGAAAGTGCGTGTTATTAATTCTGGAATCCCGCTAAACAGTTTGGACAAGTGCTTTAGGTTAAGTGGAAGAGAAGAAGAAATAGGTTTTTTTAATGTATAATCAGCTTGCTCTTGTACAGAAAAAGATTTTTCACCACGTATCCATTTATTAAAAGACCCCATTTATTCACTTTCTCCTTGTTGTGTTTTAGCTCGCTATTTGCAAGCTGATAATCGGTGGGGGACGAATGAAATCTCCACTGATTATAGTTTTGCTTTATATGGGTTATTATGGATAGTTCTATGAGGACATATGCGTATTTTAAATTTTATATTGTATATTTTAAAATTAAACGCTATAATTATAGTGTTAAAGATGGAATCGTGATATGACCTGTTATGAATCTATCGTTTTATTTATGAATAAATGGATTGGTATTTTAGCAAGATGTGCTAATAAACTACTCCACCATGATAATAACGTGCCGAAATGTGGTGCGTATATTTTCGTGGTGGAGTTTTTTTATTCTCAAAAAGGGGGAAAGACCATGAATGACAACATGGTTCATATTACAATTGACGGAAAAAAGTATACAGCGGAGCCTGGTTCAACGATATTGGGCGTTATTAATAAGAACGGGATTGAACATCCGCAAATTTGTTACGTGCCAGAGGTAGATCCTATTCAAACATGTGACACTTGTATTGTAGAAGTTGACGGAAAGTTAATGCGCTCTTGTTCGGCAGTAGCGACGGAAGGTATGAACATTGAACTGGCTTCTGGTCGTGCGAAAGAAGCACAAACAGAGGCGATGGATCGGCTACTAGAAAATCATTTATTATACTGTACAGTATGTGACAACAACAATGGGAACTGTAAATTGCATAATACAGCGGAATTAATGGAGATTGAACATCAAAAATATCCTTACGAACCGAAAGTAGATGTAAGTGAAGTTGATATGACGCATCCATTTTATCGCTACGACCCTAATCAATGTATCGCATGTGGTCAATGTGTAGAGGTGTGTCAAAACTTACAAGTAAATGAAACATTATCTATCGACTGGGAAGCAGAGCGTCCTCGTGTTATTTGGGATAGTGGAGTTGATATCAATGATTCTTCATGCGTGAGCTGTGGTCAATGTGTAACCATTTGTCCTTGTAACGCTTTAATGGAGAAAACGATGCTCGGTGAAGCTGGATTTATGACGGGATTAAAACCAGATATTCTTGAACCGATGGTAGATTTAATTAAAGAAGTTGAGCCTGGATATAGCGGCATTTTTGCGGTATCAGAAGTGGAAGCGGCCATGCGTGATACTCGTACGAAGAAAACGAAAACAGTATGTACATTTTGTGGTGTAGGTTGTTCATTTGAAGTGTGGACGAAAGGGCGTAAAATCCTTAAAGTACAGCCTTCTTCTGATGCGCCAGTTAACGCAATTTCTACTTGTGTAAAAGGGAAATTCGGTTGGGATTTCGTAAATTCTAAAGAACGAATTACGAAACCTTTAATCCGTAAAAATGGAACGTTTGTTGAATCTACATGGGAAGAAGCGTTGAATGTAGTTGCAAGTAAATTAGGATCTATTAAAGAAGAGTATGGTAAAGATGCTATCGGTTTTATTTCTTCATCTAAAATTACGAATGAAGACAATTACGTTATTCAAAAATTAGCTCGACAAGTATTTGAAACGAATAATATTGATAACTGTTCACGTTATTGTCAATCACCAGCGACAGACGGATTATTCCGTACAATTGGTATGGGCGGAGATGCTGGAACGATTAAAGATATCGCACAATCTGGCCTTGTTATTATTGTAGGTTGTAATCCGACAGAAGGTCATCCTGTTTTAGCTACACGTATTAAGCGTGCGCATAAATTACACGGACAAAAATTAATTGTGGCTGATCTTCGTAAAACAGAAATGGCAGAGCGTTCAGACGTCTTTATTAGCCCGAAACAAGGAACAGATCAAGTATGGCTAATGGCTGTTACGAAATATATGATTGATCAAGGCTGGCACGATCAACAATTTATTGATGAGAATGTAAACTTCTTTGAAGATTTCAAAGGTAGTCTTGCAGAATATACACTTGAATATGCAGAAGAAATGACTGGTATTTCAAAAGAAACACTTATTCAAATGGCTGAAATGATTCGTGCTGCAGACGGTACATGTATCCTTTGGGGCATGGGAGTAACGCAAAATACAGGTGGATCTGATACTTCCGCTGCAATTTCAAACTTACTTCTTGCAACAGGTAATTATCGTCGTCCAGGTGCTGGTGCATATCCGCTTCGAGGTCATAATAACGTACAAGGTGCTTGTGATATGGGTACTTTACCAGGATGGCTTCCTGGATATCAACACGTTACGAACGATATGGAACGTGCGAAATTTGAAATGGCTTACGGAGTGAAAATTAATAGTAAACCAGGTCTTAATAATATTGAAATGCTTCATGCAATTGACGAAGGGAAAATGAAGGCTATGTATCTTGTCGGAGAAGATATGGCTCTTGTAGACTCTAATGCGAACCATGTACATGAAGTGTTATCGAGCCTTGAGTTCTTTGTTGTGCAAGATGTTTTCCTTTCTAAAACTGCTCAATATGCAGATGTTGTATTGCCAGCAGCACCGTCTCTTGAAAAAGAAGGTACTTTCACAAATACAGAGCGCCGTGTTCAAAGACTATATCAAGTGCTTCCTACGCTTGGAGATGCGAAGCCAGACTGGTGGATCGTGCAAGAAGTTGCGAATAAATTAGGTGCAAACTGGAGTTATAGTCATCCAAGTGAAATTTTTGCTGAAATGGCAAGTTTATCACCGCTATTTTCACAAGCAAACTATGAAGTACTTGAAGGATGGAATAGTTTCCATTGGGGAAGTTTTGATGGAGCGAATACACCACTACTTTTCCAAGATGGATTTAACTTCCCAGATAAAAAAGCTCGTTTTGCGATTGCTGACTGGGTACGTCCAGCTGAATTCCCAGCGGAGTTTGATCTTCACATTAATAACGGGCGTATGCTTGAGCATTTTCATGAAGGGAATATGACAAATAAATCAACAGGTATTCAAACGAAAGTGCCTGGTGTATTTGTTGAAATTTCTCCAGCACTTGCAAAAGAACGTGGAGTGAAAACAGGTTCATTAGTTCGTCTTATCTCTCCTTTTGGAGCATTAAAATTACGTGCACTCGTTACAGATCGTGTAAAAGCGAATGAGTTATATTTACCAATGAATTCTACAGATAATGAAACGGCAATTAATTTCTTAACAGGTCCTGCTGTGGACGTACGTACGAATACACCTGCTTATAAACAGACAAAAGTGCGTATGGAAGTGCTAGAAGTTGATGGCGAAAATCCGATGCCGAAAGCGAACCCGCGTAATAAAAAACGTCACCCTCAAGCTGGTATTGAGGTACATCGTAAGTGGGCACGTCCAGGGTATGTGCATTTAACGGATAAGTAGGAGGAGAAAAATATGGCTGCACCTATAAAAATGATTCAAAAACAAGAGTTAACTGAGGAAGAAATAAAACAGCAAAAATTAGATGATTTAAAAGAGCTTCTAGCTAATAATGAAGAGGCTTTAAATCAAATGTTTAATATAGTAGGGGAATTGAATGACATCGGAATGCTAGAAGCTGCAAATTCTATGCTAAAGGCGAAAGAACCAATCGCAAAAATAGTTCTCGGTCAAGTGACTCGCGAGCCTGTTACAAATTTAATTAATAATATGATGGGTGCTGCAGGTGCTTTAACAGAACTTGATCCGGAACTTACGAAAAAGCTTATAGGTAGCTTATTAGTAGGGCTAGAAGAAGGTAATGAACACCTAGAGAGTAATAAAAAAGTAGGGGTATTCGATCTTATGAAAGTATTGAAAGATCCAGACATTAACCGTGCCATCGGATTTGGGCTTCATTTCTTAAAAGGTATGGGTAAAGGGTTAAAAGACGAATAAACTTCATGAAGTGAACCTTTTCGCCCAAATGTTTATACAAAATAGTTTGGGCGGAAGGAGCATTTTGGTAAAATATATAATGAAGTAAAATGAGGCTTTTGGGAGGTATAATTGTATGTCAAAAAAAGTACATGAATTTAACGATATGATACGAAAACTTCGAAAGGAACTTTTCGGAAAAGGGCCAGAAAGAATTCATACTGTATTTGCTGAAAATATGGCAATTGCAACACTTTATGGAAACTTAACACCTACTGAAAAATTCATTTCAAGTACGATGGACGGTGCGGAAATGGTTCATATGGCTAGAACGAAAATGATTCAAGAAGTGTATGCTGCAAATTCCCGTGAACATTTGGAGGAACTTGTTGGAGCGAAACTAGTGAATTTGTTTTCAGATATGAAAGTAGAAGAAGATATTGCGGTTTCGGTATTTGTTTTTGATAAAAATATAACGTGAGAGAAGGATACTGATCGTGAAACCGATACAGGTAGAAAGAGAAATCTTTCGTTATGAACAAGGGGCGTTTAAGCATATAGAGGACAGCATTGTAACAGAGTTTCCAGTCACGATTAAAATGAACGGACAGGAGTTTGTTACAATGGTTAGTACTCCAGAATATATAGAAGACATGGTAATAGGCTTCTTAGCATCTGAAGGAATCATCCGGAAGTATGAAGATATTGATGACATATGGGTACAAGAGAAAGAAGGATTTGTACATGTCACGACGACAAAAGTAAATCCGTATTACGAACAAATGCAAAATAAACGTTACATTACTTCATGCTGTGGTATGAGTAGACAAGGGTTTGTTTTTGCAAACGATGCATTAAGTGCAAAGAAAATGAATGGTATCCATGTACAGGTTGGTGTAGGAGATTGTTTTCGATTAATGGAAGACATGCAGCAATCTGCGGAGACGTTTCGTCATACAGGCGGCGTTCATAATGCATCTTTGTGTGACGTGAATGGTATTTTGTTAAGCCGAATGGATATCGGTAGGCATAATGCGCTAGATAAAATTTACGGTTATTGTTTAAAAAACAATATTTCTATAAAAGATAAAATCATTGTTTTTAGTGGTCGTATTTCTTCGGAAATATTATTGAAGGTTGCAAAAATTGGTTGTGAAATTATATTATCAAAATCAGCTCCAACTGAGTTGGCTTTGCAGCTAGCAGAAGAATTAGGTATTACTACGATAGGATTTATTCGGAATGAATCCTTAAATGTATATACGCATCCAGAGCGTATTTTAAATATAAAATAAGTAAAAGCGAGGCAATAAATATGAAATCTGTCACATTAGACAAACTACAACGTCCTTTAAAGGATTTACGTATTTCTGTTACTGATCGCTGTAATTTTCGCTGTCGTTATTGTATGCCAGAAGAAATATTTGGTCCTGATTATTCGTTTTTGTCTAATGATAAAATTTTATCTTTTGATGAGATTGAAAGGATAACACGTATTTTCGTTTCTTTAGGTGTAAGAAAGTTACGAATTACAGGCGGAGAACCGTTACTTCGAAGAGGTCTTCCGCAGCTTATCGAGCGCCTTAATAAAATAGATGGTGTAGAGGATATCGGCTTAACAACCAATGGATCGTTACTTAAAAAGTTTGCTCCTGATTTATATAAGGCGGGTTTATCACGTGTGACAGTTAGCTTAGATTCCTTAGAAGAAGAGCGGTTTTTCTATTTGAATGGTAATAGAAGCAAAGTGCAAAGGGTTCTGGAAGGAATACAGGCTGCAGCTGAAGTTGGTATGAAAATTAAAATAAACATGGTCGTTCAAAAGGGAAAAAATGAACAGGACATCTTGCAGATGGCGCAATACTTTAAAGAAAATAAGCATATTCTTCGATTTATTGAGTATATGGATGTTGGAAATTATAACGGTTGGGAGTTAAAAGAGGTCGTCTCTAAACAAGAAATAGTAGATACGATTCATCAAGTTATGCCATTAGAACGGATAGAAGCGAATTATGCAGGTGAGGTTGCGACTCGCTATCGTTATATTGGAAGTGATGAAGAAATAGGTATTATTTCATCGGTAACAGATTCCTTTTGTTCGTCATGTACGAGAGCCCGTATTTCTGCAGAAGGAAAATTATATACGTGTTTGTTCGCTTCTAAAGGAAATGACTTGAGAGAACTGCTTCGATCTGGATACACTGACGAGGAAATAACATATATCGTACGCGATATATGGAACAACCGAGACGATCGTTATTCAGATGAACGCTTAAGTCATTCAAGTAAAAAAAGAGCACCTAAAATTGAAATGTCACATATTGGTGGCTGATATATAAGAGTGAGATGCTACGATGAAATATATACAAAATGGAAAATGTGCAATGTTTGTAGATTTTCTATTTTATAGTAAAAGTGATGATTGATATCTCTGTAAAAGATGTGCAGAGAAATTAAGCAGCATTCAAAAACCCTTATTTTGAGAAGGTTTTTTGAAGCTGCTTTTTTATTTGGAGAAAATGGAGGAATTAGTAATGGCATTTCATAAACCGGAACAAATTGCTGAGCTTGTAATTGAGGCCGGTGTTCAAAAAGTAAGTCAGACGTTGCCAGCGATGCTTATTCTCGGTTTTTTAGGAGGAGCGTTTATTTCGCTAGGTTTTTTACTTAACATTCGCGTTTTAGGTAATTTACCTGAGCGCTGGGGGAGTTTAGTGAATGTTTTAGGAGGAGCAGTTTTTCCTGTTGGACTCATGCTCGTCGTATTAGCAGGAGGAGAATTAATTACCGGAAATATGATGTCGCTGTCTATGGCGCTATATGCAAAGAAAATTACATTGGTCAGTGTGCTAAATAACTGGATTTGGATTACTTTCATGAATTTTGTAGGAGCTATTTTCGTAGCGTATTGTTTCGGTCATCTTGGCGGATTAACAGAGGGAGATTATTTAAATAAAACGGTAGCGATAGCGGAAGGGAAATTACATGAATCATTTGGGAGAACTTTAATTTTAGCAATTGGTTGTAATTGGCTCGTTTGTCTAGCGCTTTGGCTGGCTTATGGGACGAGTGATTTTGTCGGGAAAATAATCGGAATTTGGATTCCAATTATGGCATTTGTAGTGATTGGATTTCAGCAAGTAGTAGCAAATATGTTTGTCATCTCGGCAGTTATTTTTGCAGGTCATCTGACGTGGATGGATCTTGCTAGAAATTTTGTTCCTGTCTTTATCGGAAATGTAATTGGAGGAGCTGGATTTGTTGGATTTGCTTACTTTGCTTGTTATCAAAAACAACATGCTAATATGAAAAAGAGTTCTTGAGAGGAAGGGTGCGTAATGGCTGAACGGTATTCACGACAACAGTTGTTCAAACCGATTGGGAGTAAAGGGCAAGAAAAAATTCGAAATAAACATGTGTTAATTGTAGGAGCAGGCGCATTAGGAAGTGCAAGTGCCGAAAGTTTCGTACGTGCAGGTATTGGCAAGTTGACGATTATTGATCGTGACTACGTTGAATGGAGTAATTTACAAAGGCAACAATTGTACTCTGAACAAGATGCGAGAGAGAAACTGCCGAAAGCAATTGCTGCTAAAAATCGGTTAGAGCGAATTAATTCGGAAGTACACATAGATGCCTTCGTAATGGATGCAAGTGCAGAAAACATGGAAGACCTATTAAAAAATGTAGATGTAATAATTGATGCAACAGATAATTTTGATATTCGATTTGTAATAAATGATTTATCACAAAAACATAATATTCCTTGGGTATATGGTTCTTGCGTTGGATCGTACGGTATGAGTTATACGGTTATTCCGCAAGAGACACCGTGTTTACATTGTGTGCTGAAGAACGTTCCTGTTACAGGTGTGACATGTGATACCGTCGGAATTATTAGCCCGACTGTTCAAATCGTCGCAGCATATCAAGTGGCGGAAGCACTCAAAATTTTAGTCGGAGATTTCTCGGCAATTAGAAAAACATTTTTCATGTTTGATATATGGAGTAATCAAAACCATTTTATAAAACTAGGGAAAATCAAAACGGACGATTGCCCCTCGTGTGGTTTGAATCGAACTTATCCTTATTTATCATACGAAAACCAAACGAAGGTGGCTGCTTTATGCGGAAGAAATACAGTGCAAATTAGGCCAGTAGAAAATAGAAAGTACGATTTTGACGATATGGAAAAGGTATTAAACAAACTAGGGAAAGTAGAGCGGAATCCGTATTTACTATCTTGCCAACTAGATGATTACCGCGTCGTTATTTTTCGGGATGGTCGTGTTTTCATTCATGGTACAAATGATATTTCGAAAGCGAAACAATTATATTATCGCGTATTCGGTTAATAGAAAGGGTTGTCAATAATGGAAAGAAGAGTGCCAATTACGGTTGAAGAAGCTGTTCGTAAAGTAATGGGATTTGCTAATGAGGGATTAAAGGAGCTACTACCTATTGAATTAGCTTACGGACGTATATTAGCGGAGGAGTTAATAGCTGACCATGATGTACCTTCATTCAATCGTTCACCGTATGACGGTTTTGCTATTAGAGCAGAAGATACGAATTTAGCAAGTTATGAAACGCCAATTGTATTTGAAGTAGTGGGGGGAATTGGCGCAGGATCGCTATTCGATGAGAAAGTAGGTCCGTTTCAAGCTGTTCGAATTATGACGGGAGCGCAAATTCCGAATGGGTGTGATGCGGTTGTTATGTTAGAACTGACTCGTCAATATGAGGAGGCTGGCAACAATTATATGGAATTGAAGCGATCATTCAAAGCAGGCGACAATATTTCTTTTCAAGGTGAAGATGCTTGTAAAGGAACGGTTCTTGCAAAGAAAGGATCATACATTAATCCAGGTATATCAGCGCTTCTTGCTACGTTCGGGTATAACGAGGTGCCAGTGGCGAGAAAGCCTGTAATTGGACTATTAGCGACTGGTAGTGAATTACTGGATGTAAATGATTCATTACAGCCAGGGAAAATCCGAAATAGTAATACGTATATGATATTGTCTCAAATTCGAAGAGCGGGCGGAAGAGTAAAATATTTTGGGAAGTTTAGCGATGATTTTCATACATGTTTCACAGCTGTAAAAGAAGCGTTAAGCCAAGTGGATATGCTCATTACAACAGGCGGTGTATCAGTTGGAGATTATGATTATTTACCAGCTATTTACGAAAAGTTAGGTGCATCGGTTCTTTTCAATAAAGTTGCAATGCGACCAGGAAGTGTTACGACTGTAGCGCAATTAAATGGCAAGTTATTATTTGGTTTATCAGGAAATCCATCAGCTTGTTACGTAGGGTTTGAATTATTTGTAAGGCCTTGTATTCGGACGTATATGTTTAGTGAAAAAGCACATGTGAAAAGAGAAAAAGCGTTATTAGGAGAAGACTTTCTAAAGCCAAATCCATTTACAAGATTTGTACGAGCGAAACTGACATATAACGAAGGCCAGTTAATTGCTTATCCGTCAGGGTTTGATAAATCTAGCTCTGTTTCTTCATTAGCAGAATCGAATGCTTTTATCGTATTGCCAGGCGGGACAAGAGGGTATAAAAAAGATATGTTTGTGGATGTGTTTTTATTGGAAGATAACGAAGGTAGTGAATGGCCTTGGACATTTTGTAAAGTGAGAGGTGGTTCCAATGGGACAAGCGCTATTTGAGATTGTTGATATACCTATTGTAGTTGAAGAAGTAACGAATAAAGTCGCAAGAAGAGAAGCAGGTGCAATTACAACTTTTATTGGCACAGTGAGAGAGTTAACAAAAGGAAAACGAACGCTACATTTAGAGTATGAAGCATATAAACCGATGGCAGTAAAACAACTTATGAGAATTGGGGAAGAAATGAATGAAAAGTGGCCGGACGCAAAAGTAGCAATTACGCACCGAGTAGGACGGCTAGAAATCATGGATATTGCGGTAGTCATTGCAGTTTCATCACCGCATCGTAAAGTAGCTTATGAAGCGAATGAATACGCGATTGAACGTATAAAGCGAATCGTCCCAATATGGAAAAAAGAATTTTGGGAAGATGGAACGATGTGGATTGGAGATCAACTTGAAAATACACCTTATCCAGAAGGAAAACCGAAGAAGGAAGAATGAGAAGATGATTACAATTTTACTGTTCGCAAATTTGCGTGAGGAAGTCGGATTAGATCAATTAGTAATTTCCGAAAAACAAGGAATGACAGTTCAGCAATTAAAAGAATGGCTCGAAGCAAACCATTGTTTACAATCGCTTGATAGAGTGATGGTGGCTGTTAATGAAGAGTTTGTAACGAATGAAGAGATGATAAAAGCTGGAGATGTAGTTGCATTCATTCCGCCTGTTAGTGGAGGGTAATAAGTTTTTTCACCGGATGAAGCGCCAAGAAGATGTTGTATATAAATTAGAATACGAGAAGGGATGAGTTTTATGATTACTCAAGAACAAATAATGAATGCGTTAAAACATGTGGAGGATCCAGAGTTACACAAAAGTATTGTAGAATTAAATATGGTTAGAAATATACAAATGAATGGAACAGAGGTTAAACTTGAAGTAGTGCTAACGATTCAAGGTTGTCCGTTAAAAGCAAAAATTCAACAAGATGTGGAAGAGTCTCTTCAGGCAATTGGTGCATCTAAAGTAGATTTGATATTTGGTTCTATGACACAAGAAGAACGAGCTGCGCTAACAGAGAAGTTAAAGAAAAATAGTAGAACAGAAACTGGTATGCCGAGTATGCTTCGCCCTGACTCAGGGGTACGCTTTATTACTGTAACGAGCGGAAAAGGTGGAGTTGGAAAATCAACGGTGACAATTAATCTTGCTACTGCTTTAGCTCGTATGGGCAAAAAAGTGGGGATATTAGATGCAGATATATATGGTTTTAGCATCCCAGCTATGATGGAAACGACTCAAAAACCAACGATGATTGATCAAACAGCAATTCCAGTCGTGAGTCACGGTGTTAAAATCATGTCGATGGGATTTTTTACGGAAGGAAATAATCCGGTTATGTGGCGTGGGCCAATGTTAAATAAATGGATTCAAAATTTCCTTGCGAATACGCACTGGGGAGAATTAGATTATTTACTTCTTGATTTACCACCTGGTACAGGAGATGTTGCCATTGATGTTGCAGCAATGATCCCGCAGGCGAAAGAAATTATCGTTACAACACCACACAATGTAGCTTCATTCGTAGCATCTAGAGTAGGCGTAATGGCAAAACATACGAAACACGAGATTTTAGGTATTGTGGAAAATATGGCTTATTACGAAGAACAAGATGGATCGAAAAATTATCTGTTCGGAAAAGGGGGCGGCGAAATGTTAGCAGAACAATTGCAAACAGAAGTAATCGCACAAGTACCTTTTGCAAAACGTGAAGAAAATAACGGTTCATCTGTATATGATGAAGATTCTCTTGTTGGAGAAGTGTTTACATCGTTAGCAGAAGATATTATTTATAAAGGATAGAGGAGGGATTTTTATGGCTTGTAATATCGATCATTCTATGGAAGATGTAATGAATAAACTTGAAAGTCAGAAGATTTTTTTACCGGAAGTGATTTTTAAAGAGTTAAAGAGATTTTTGCAACGTAATCATTCACAGGAAATATTAAATGATATCTTTCATCTTCTAAAAAAGTATGACTTAGTTAATGAAGAAGAAAGAGAGACGAGAAATGCGCAATTATTGCTCTTTATAAGATAAATACTCTTTGGCTTTGTTTTTTTACAGGAGGGGTGAATGTAATGGATATGAAAAAGATGATTGAAACGATAGAAGCAACAAAAGTGACTGAAGAAGAATTATCGATTTCTATTTTACATCAAAAGCTTGTGAAGTTATATAGTCAAAAAAATGTTGCTGATTATACAGAGTTATTAAAATATATTTTATCATTATCCGTGCAGATGGAGCTGAATCTCGTATTGAAATATTTTGGTGTGCGCCCGGTTGTTGCTGCGGATGAGCGTATGCAATTTCAAGAGATATTTAAATGCTTAGCTCAGAAAGATGATAATGGGGAATGGTTTCTAAATTTTGTTTCTTTATATGTAGGGCTAATTGTAGTTCTTCAATTTGATGAGAAAGTAATTGAGAGAAGTTTTTTCGATAATATGGTAGTGGGTGAAGGGAATGAAATATAAGATCCTGCTCATAATATCTTTCTATATTAATTGCTTTAACTGCGATTTTAGTTGGTTATGTAAATATGAAGGTAACTAATTAATAAAAAGTGTTCTTCAGTTGTTTCCATCGTTTTTTCATGTTACCATTAAGCGAATTTTTCATAGGGAGAGAAAGCGATGAAATGGATTTATTTTATTATTATTAATGTTATAGCTTTTAGCCTTATGGGGCTTGATAAACGAAAAGCGAAGAAGAAACAGTGGAGAACGCCAGAAAGTACGTTGTTTTTATCAGCGGCAGCTGGGGGAGCAGTTGGTGCTTGGATCGGTATGTATATGTTTCACCATAAAACACATAAAAAGAAATTTGTTTTCGGTATACCGTTACTTGTCGTTATAACAGTATGTTTACTTTTTGCTGTATGAGAAATGTCGAAAGAATCGCAGATTGATTATTGGTAAAGTGAGCACGTGGGACCTTATAATGGAGAAAAATGAGAAGAGGAGAAAAAGGAAGATGGGGAGTCAATCAGCACAGCAAAAAAAAGGGATTATATATGCGGCTGGTGCTTATACGATGTGGGGAATTCTACCAATCTATTGGAAATGGGTTGAGGAAGTTCCGGCAGATGAAATATTAGCACACCGCATCGTTTGGGCGTTCGTTTTTATGTTACTTGTATTAGGTGTTACGAAGAGGTTTCGTCAGTTTATTGGAGAGTTCGTGAATCTTTTTAAACGACCTAAATTATTAATGTCATTAACAATAGCTTCAGTCTTGATTAGCGGAAACTGGTTTGTCTATATATGGGCCGTTAATCATAATCATGTCATTGAAGCAAGTCTTGGATATTATATTAATCCGCTTATTAGTATTTTACTTGGTACAGTTGTTTTAAAGGAAAAGTTAAACTTTTGGCAATATGTTGCAGTTGGTTTAGCTGGAGTAGGGGTTATCATTTTAACAGTGCGTTTCGGATCTATTCCGTGGGTTTCTTTATCACTTGCCTTTTCATTTGGATTATATGGATTAACGAAAAAATTGTTAAATTATGATGCGACAATTGGTCTTACGATGGAAACGATGTTAGTGACGCCGTTTGCAATGATTTATCTCGTTATGACTGGAGCGCATGGATTCGGTTCATTTGGATCTATTTCCATGTTATCAACGTTACTATTAATAGGAGCAGGCATTGTTACAGCATTACCACTTTTTTATTTTGCAAAAGGAGCACAACTTATTCCGCTTTATATGGTAGGGTTTTTACAATATATTGCACCGACGATTAGTTTAATTTTAGGTGTATTCGTATTTGGTGAACATTTCACATCTACTCATATGATGGCATTTTTCTGTATATGGGTTGCATTATTTGTATTCTCAGTAGCGAAAACAAAGTTTTTAGTGCAGAAACAACCGAAATTTATAAAAAATAAATCAGCAAAAGTATCATAATGCGTAGTATTTTCTACGCATTTTTCTTTATACTGATACTATATAGAATTTCCATTATAGCTAGTAGGGAGCTGAGAACGTGGAAACAATTTTACATAATGATCCGCTTATGGCCGCTGTAATTTCATGGTTTTTAGCACAATTAACGAAAGTAGTCTTTAAATTAGTCAAAACGGGTGAATTTGATTTTGCAAAGTTTTTCGCTTCAGGTGGGATGCCAAGTTCTCATGCTTCAACTGTTACAGCACTTGCGACAGGTGTTGGCGTAGTGGAAGGTGTGGAAAGTACCTTATTTGCTATTGCTGCTATCTTTGCAATAATTGTTATGTATGATGCTTCAGGGGTAAGACTTGCAGTAAGTAAACAGGCGAAAATATTGAATGAATTTTTTCACGGTAGACAAACAGAATATAAGAAATTAAATGAACTTGTCGGGCATACACCGTATGAAGTAGTAGTCGGTGCTTTAGTAGGGATAATTGTCGGAGTAGGATATTGTTTATGAGCAGAACATTTTATATGTTCTGCTTTTCTTTGTTTTCATACATATTCAGCTACCTTTTTGAATATCGTTATACGGATTTCGAAAGGGTGGGTGAGTAACTTGTTATTATATGAAAAAGTGCATGAAGAAATAGCGAGAAGAAAAACTGCGCTTCAAACGATGCAACGGCAAGATGGTACGTGGCGGTTTTGTTTTGAAGGGGCTCCATTAACAGATTGTCATATGATTTTTTTATTAAAATTATTAGGTAGAGATAAAGAGATAGAACCGTTTGTAAAAAGATTAGCATCACTTCAAACAAATGAAGGAACGTGGAAATTGTATGAAGATGAAGTGGGTGGTAATTTATCTGCTACAATTCAATCTTATGCTGCCCTACTTGCTTCGGAAACATATACAAAAGAAGATGCGAATATGAAGCGAGCGGAAATGTTTATAAATGAGCGCGGGGGGGTAGCGCGTGCTCATTTTATGACGAAGTTTTTATTAGCAATTCACGGAGAGTATGAATATCCTTCACTCTTTCATTTACCAACGCCAATCATGTTTTTACAGAATGATTCTCCCTTCAGTATATTTGAATTGAGTAGCTCAGCACGTATCCATTTAATTCCGATGATGCTGTGTTTAAATAAAAGATTTCGAGTAGGGAAAAAGTTATTGCCAAATTTAAATCATATTGCGGGCGGAGGCGGAGAATGGTTTCGGGAGGATCGGTCTCCGTTGTTTCAAACGTTATTAGGTGATATGAAACAAATCCTATCATATCCACTTTCGTTACATCATAAAGGATATGAGGAAGTAGAACGTTTTATGAAAAAGCGTATTGATGAAAATGGAACGTTATATAGTTACGCAACTGCCTCGTTTTATATGATTTATGCTTTACTTGCGTTAGGACATTCTCTTCAATCATCAATAATTCAAAATGCTATAACCGGGTTAACATCTTATATATGGAAGGTGGAAAGAGGGAGTCATTTGCAAAACTCTCCTTCAACTGTATGGGATACGGCTTTACTCAGCTATGCGTTACAGGAGGCCCACGTTCCGAAAGATAATAAGATGATTCAACATGCAGCAGCATATTTATTAAAAAAACAGCATACAAAAAAAGCGGATTGGAGCGTACATGCTCCGGCGCTTACTCCAGGAGGTTGGGGCTTTTCGGATGTGAATACGACTATTCCGGATGTTGATGATACAACAGCTGTGCTAAGGGCATTGGCACGAAGTAGAAGAAACGAAAATGTAGATAGTGCTTGGCAGAAAGGAATCAATTGGGTTAAAGGATTACAAAATAATAATGGTGGCTGGGGCGCGTTTGAAAAAGGTGTGACGAGCAATATATTAGCAAATTTACCAATCGAAAATGCAAGCGATATGATTACAGATCCTTCTACACCAGATATTACAGGGAGAGTGTTAGAGTTTTTTGGGACATATGCGCAAAATGAATTGTCTGAAAAACAAAAACAAAGTGCGGTAAATTGGTTAATGAATGTACAAGAGGAAAATGGATCGTGGTTTGGGAAATGGGGTATTTGTTATATATATGGTACGTGGGCTGTTATGACTGGTTTACGGTCACTAGGAATTCCATCTAGCAATCCTTCATTGAAACGAGCAGCTTTATGGCTTGAACATATACAGCATGAAGATGGTGGGTGGGGGGAATCTTGCCACAGTAGTGTGGAGAAAAGGTTTATTACTTTGCCATTCAGTACACCATCCCAAACAGCATGGGCGTTAGATGCTCTCATTTCTTATAATGATACAGAAACACCAGCTATTCGAAAAGGCATTTCATATTTGCTTGCGAATTCTAATGGTAATGAAAAATATCCTACCGGAACAGGTTTACCAGGTGGGTTTTATATTCGTTATCATAGCTATGCATATGTATATCCGCTACTTACTTTTGCACATTATATAAAAAAATATAGAAAATAAACCGAGAGATGTCTCTCGGTTTATTTTGTTGGGTAGTAGGTCCCTGTTGAAAAGAATAAGGTTATGCTTTCCTTATTTTTCGTTTGACTGGCGTTTTTGACGTGCATCAGCGGCATTTGCACGTGCGTTTGCTTCTAAGTCATTGTGGTCAGCGAGCTCACGAGAGAACTCAACATCAATGCCATCAGTAGCTTTGTTTTGTTTGAAATTTTTTTGTTCATTCGACACAATCTCCTTGCACTTTATGCGACGTTGCAAAGTTAGTTTGACACAAATAGACTTTTTTATACAAAGAGGAATTGGAAAGGAAAAAGCCGAAATATACAGTATAAGTAATAGAAATGGGGGATAGGGATGGAATTTTTAAATGGGAAAACAGCTGTTGTAACAGGAGCTGCACAGGGAATTGGAAAAGAGATTGCAAGAGTTTATGCAAAACTAGGGGCTAAAGTATTAATTAGCGATGTAAATGAAGAGAAGCTACAAAAAACGACACGTGAGTTATCGGATGAAGGATATGAAGTGAGCTTATATCGATGTGATGTGAGTAATCAAAATGAAGCGAAGTCGTTAATTGAATATGCGGTTCAAAAATTCGGAACATTACATATATTGGTGAATAATGCTGGGATTACAAGAGATGCAATGTTACATAAAATGGAGAAGTCTGCTTGGGAACAAGTATTACAAGTAAACTTAACTGGTGTTTTTTATTGTATGCAACCAGCACTTCTTTACATGAGACAACAAGGGTATGGACGCATTATTAATATATCTTCAATCAGTAGAGAAGGAAACATAGGTCAAGCAAATTATGCGGCTACAAAGGCAGGAGTTGTAGGTTTAACGAAAACAGCAGCGAAAGAAGTTGGAAGTTTCGGTATTACTTGTAATGCGATTTGTCCCGGGTTTATGGATACAGATATGACAAAAACGATACCAGATAAAGTGAAAGAAAAGATGGTTGGCGCGATTCCAGTTGGTAGAATTGGAACCCCGGAAGATATTGCGAACGCAGCGGCCTTTTTAGCATCAGAATACGCGTCCTATATTACAGGAGAAGTATTAAATGTGAGCGGGGGACTGCAAGTTTAAATGAATACATAATGAAAAGAACCTGACCGGATAGGCCAGGTTCTTTTCATTAGTTTAAGTTGAGCCAAACGCTCTTCACTTCTGTATAGTTATTTAATGCGTAAGATCCCATTTCACGACCAAGACCGGATTGTTTAAATCCTCCAAATGGAGATGCTGCATCAAAGACGTTGTAACAGTTTACCCATACTGTACCTGCACGTACTTTACTTGCAACATAGTGTGCTGTCTTAACATTTTCTGTCCATACACCAGCTGCCAATCCGAATTGTGATTTATTCGCACGTTCAATTACTTCATCAATATCGTTAAACGGTATTGCAGAAATAACTGGACCGAAAATTTCTTCTTTTGCGATCGTCATTTCATCATTTACATCAGCGAATACGGTAGGAGAAACAAAGTAACCGTGATCGAATGGATTACTTCCTCCGCAAAGTACTTCAGCGCCTTCTTCAATCCCTTTTTCAATGTAGCCCATTACACGTTTTTGTTGTTCTTCAGAAACGAGAGGACCAATTGTAGTATCTGGATTTAGGCCAGCACCTTGATTTAGTTTTTTAGAATAGAGGACGAGATCAGCCATGACATTATCATACATTTTCTTCGGAACAAATAAGCGTGATCCAGCAGAGCATACTTGTCCTTGGTTAAACATAACACCAGAAAGTGCACCAGGAATCGCGCGAGATAAATCAGCATCTGGCAAGATGATATTTGGTGATTTACCGCCTAACTCAAGTGTAACGCGTTTTAATGATTCGGATGCTTGTCTCATAATTTGTTTACCGACTGGAGTAGAACCAGTAAATGCAATTTTATCAACGAGTGGATGATTAACGAGAGCTTGTCCAGCTGATTCACCGAACCCAGGTACGATATTAATAACACCTTTCGGGAATCCAGCTTCTTCAATTAATTCAGCTAAGTATAGAGCGGATAGTGGAGTTTGTTCTGCAGGTTTTAAAACGATTGTACATCCTGTAGCAAGTGCCGCTCCCATTTTCCACATTGCCATAAGAAGAGGGAAGTTCCAAGGGATAATTTGACCAACAACACCAACCGCTTCATGGCGTGTATAGTTAAAGTAGTCACCGGAAACAGGAATTGTTTGACCAACGATTTTCGTCGCCCAGCCAGCATAATAGCGCATATGCTCAATTGCAAGTGGTATGTCTGCTGCCATTGTTTCACGGATTGGCTTTCCGTTATCTAACGTCTCAAGCTGTGCAAGCTCTTCTTTATGTTCTTCCATTAAATCAGCTAACTTGTACATAAGACGGCTACGCTCAGCAGTGCTCATACGAGACCAAGGACCTTCGTCAAAAGCCATGCGAGCTGCGACTACAGCTTTATGAATATCTTCGCGACCAGCTTCAGAAACGATGGCAAGTGTTTCGCCAGTTGCTGGGTTAGGTGTTTTAAACGTTTTACCGGAAGCGCTTTCAATGAAGGATCCATTCACATATAACTTTTTCGTACCTTGAAGAAACTTTTCTACCTTTTCATGAAGATTTACAGCTAGTTGACTCATAGTATAACCCCCTTGAAAATATAATGTAAACGCAGTACGAGACGGCGTTTATTCCGAAATCAAGGATGTAGGAACTAGATGGAAAGCCTCTAATTAAAATCATAATTAACAATTACTGAAAATTCAAATTTCATTTGTGTTACAATTGTAAAAAATATGTAATGTAAGAGAATCTTCTATATGATTATAAAAAATCCTGCTTGTTTTTGCTTTCTAGTAGGAAAAACTAGAAGAACAATGGTACAATAATACATCGTGAGAGGAGGGAGGAAATGAAGAATTATCATGATGATCCACGCTTTCGAATCGCCCATAGAGAAGCGTTAATTGGTCTTGGACTTGCTATTATTAATTTTATAATATGGTACGGATTTGCTTATGGGCTTGGTAGTAAAAATCCAAGTGAATATACATATATATTCGGTTTTCCAGCATGGTTTTTTTATAGCTGTATCGTTGGATTTGTCGTTATGGTTATTTTACTTAGTTTAGTTGTTCGTTTTGTATTTCAAGATATTTCACTCGATGAGGAAGAAAAAAGTGAGGAATAATAGATGAATTGGTATGTAATCATTCCAATGATAATTTCATTTATCGTTGTGTTTTTAATTGGTGTATATGCTTCAAGACGCGTACAAGCGACTGCTAATAATAAATTTTTACAAGAATATTTTCTTGGTGGGCGTGAACTTGGCGGTTTATTATTAGCGATGACAATGATTGCTACGTACGGTAGTGCTAGTAGCTTTATTGGTGGTCCAGGTATTGCGTACAATATGGGCCTCGGATGGGTATTATTATCTGCGATTCAAGTTGTAACAGGGTATATCGTTTTAACGGTTATCGGTAAAAAGTTTGCAATTATCGCTAGGAAGATGGAAGCCATTACTCTTATCGATTATTTAAAGGGAAGATACAATAATAAAGCAGTTGTTATACTTTCAGCGTTATGTATTATTATCTTCTTATTTTCAGCAACAGTAGCTCAATGGGTCGGCGGTGGCCGATTAATTGAATCACTAACGGGTCTATCTTATACAACAGCACTATTTTTATTTACTTTTTCTGTACTTGTGTACGTATTAATTGGTGGATTTCGTGCAGTTGCTTTATCAGATACGTTATTAGGAATTATTATGTTAGTTGGAACGACAATCATTTTAATTGCTACTGTCATTGCTGGTGGTGGAATTGAAAAGATTATGCAGGAACTTGTTCAAATCAATCCGAATTTAATTACACCATTCGGAGCAGATGGTAGTTTAACGAAATCATATGTGACATCGTTTTGGATTTTAATTGGAATTGGCGTTGTCGGTTTACCGCAAATTAGTGTGCGTGCCATGTCTTATAAAAATTCAAAAGCGATGCATCAAGCGCTTATAATTGGAACGATTGTTGTAGGTACAATTATGATCGGTATGCATTTAACGGGTGTATTTGCAAGAGTCGTACTTCCGGGTATAACGGTACCAGATAAAGTAATGCCGCTACTCGCGATGGAAGTGTTGCCACCTTGGTTAGCGGGAGTTTTCTTGGCTGCACCAATGGCAGCGATTATGTCTACAGTAAACTCGCTATTGTTACTTGTAAGTTCGTCAATCATTAAAGATATATACGTAAATTACATAAATAAAGATGCGGCAGACAGTACGATTAGAAAAGGAAGTTTATGGATTACTGCTATCGTAGGACTGCTCGTTTATGCAGCAGCAATTAAACCACCAGATTTTTTAATATGGTTAAATTTATTTTCTTTCGGTGGATTAGAAGCAGCATTCATTTGGCCAATCGTATTAGGGTTATATTGGAGTAAAGGAAATGCAAGAGGAGCGCTGGCCTCTATTTTAGTTGGGGTAGGCTCATATATGTGCATTCATCTTCTCTATCCAAATCCGTTCGGTATACATACAGTTGTCTTCCCGATTTGTTTTGCGTTTATCGCTTATATCATTGGAAGTATGAGTGTTGTGAAGAAAAACAGTATAGGTTAGATGAAGAACGTAGTCCTTATAGGACTGCGTTTTTTCGTGTAAATTTGTTCTTTTTTATTCTGTATACCTATTGCTATTCATAAATTAATAACAATTGAGGGGGATGGAGTTGAGGTCGATGAAAAAAATATTATTTTTAGGAGACCCGGGAATTGATGACTCTTTAGCAATTATGTATGGATTGTTGCATCCTGATATTGATATTGTCGGCGTAGTAACGGGATATGGAAATGTAACGCAAGAAAAGGCAACGAGTAATGCGGCATATTTATTGCAAATGGCAGGAAGGGAAGATATACCTGTTATTAATGGTGCGAAAATTCCTTTATCCGGAGATGTTATAACGTATTATCCAGAAATTCATGGAGCAGACGGTTTAGGACCAATTAAACCTCCAAAAGCTTTTTCACCAAATATAAAACCTTTTTGTGCATTTTTTGATATTCTTGAAAAGTATAAAGGAGAATTAATCATTGTTGATGCGGGAAGGTCAACGACACTAGCGACAGCATTTATTTTAGAAAAGCCGATGATGAAGTATGTGAAAGAATATTATATAATGGGTGGTGCTTTTTTAATGCCCGGCAATGTGACACCAGTCGCAGAGGCGAATTTTCATGGTGATCCGATTGCGTCACAATTAGTGATGCAAAATGCCAAGAATGTGACATTAGTGCCACTGAACGTTACATCTGAAGCTATTATTACGCCGGAGATGGTAAAATATATTACGAAACACTCTAAAACGAGTTTTAATAAGTTAATTGAACCGATATTTACGTATTATTATAAAGCTTATAAAAAGTTAAACCCGAAAATAACAGGTAGTCCAGTACATGACGTTGTTACAATGATGGTTGCGGCGAATCCGTCTATTTTGGATTATGTGTACCGTCGTGTTGATGTAGATACAGTTGGAATTGCAAAGGGAGAGAGTATTGCTGATTTCCGTCCTCAACCTGACTCGAAAGCTTTAAAAAATTGGGTGCGAATTGGATGGTCATTACATTATAAAAAATTTCTCGAAGACTTCGTGAAAATTATGACGTAGACATAATGGGAGAATACAAGTTAAAATAATGGAGATGGTTACTAAAATAATCATCTCCATTATTTTGTTTGTAAGAGATAGATAGAGAAGAGTTACACAATAGGAGAGGAATTTTACTTGAAAAAAACTATAGTATGCGCAGTAATTGTGGGTATTTTCGTTTTGCTAATATCGGGTAATTTTTTAGTGAAAAAAGTGTGGAGTTCAAATAATGATGATGCGCAGTATATCGCATCCTTTATTGAAGAACATAAAGATGAAAAAAATAGTGCGCTTCTAGTAAAGAGAAATGATAAAGTTGTTTATTCTGTTAATCCAAATGTTGTATTGCCAGTTGCTAGTACGATGAAGTTAATTGTGGCGCTTGAATATACGAAACAAGTTACCGAAGGGAAAATTGATCCGTCTAGTTTCGTTTCCATTAATGATGTAAATCGCTATTATGTGCCGAATACAGATGGTGGTGCACAAGATAGATGGCAAAGGTATTTGCAAAAGACAGACAAGATAACAGAAGGAGCAGTTTCTTTAGAAGAAGTAGCAAAAGGAATGGTTAAGTTTAGTTCGAATGCAAATGCTGAATATTTGATGGAAGTGTTAGGATTAGATAATATTAATCGGAATTTACAAAGTTTATCGCTTCCAGCACATCAGCCGCTATTTCCGATTGTTTCATCTTTATACATCCCTGGATATTTGCATAAAGAACTACATGTTCCGAAATATAAAATAGAGAAAAAGTTAAAAGAAATGTCCCAAGAGCAATATCGTGAATATGCGATGATTATTCATGAACGCTTAAAAAAGAAGGGACCATTATTACAGAAGGAAATTCCTCTTTATTTAGAGGAACGTTACGATAAAATTTGGTCAGATCGTTTACCAGCAGCTTCTGCAAACGATTATATGGTACTGCTTCAAAAGGCAAATCATAAAGGTGGCCTGACAGACGCCGAAGAAAAAGTGTGGGCTAATATCGTTGAAACAGATATGAGTGCTAAGAAATACCGTAAAACATTTAGACATGCAGGGCAAAAAAATGGCTATACGCCATGGACAGTTACAAAAGCAGTTTATGCGATGGATAAACGCGGGAACTGTACAGAAATAGTGTTCTTAGCAAATGATTTAAATGAGGACGACAGTGCAGAAATACGGAAACATTTAGCAAACTTACATTTTCAAGTGTTGCAAAGTGATAAGTATGATGCGACCTTTATTAAATAAACTCGGTGCAGAGAGCACCGAGTTTATTTTTATGTACAAGCACTTTTTCGCCATCACTGGGTATGATGGGTAGTAGTACTTAGGGGAGAGGGGAAAAGGTGATGAAACAAAGTAAAGAAGAATTTATAAAGAGTGAAGGCGCTGATTTCCCTGGGAAAACATATGTGAATTGCGTATTACAACATGTATTTGATTTTCAACGAAATTACTTATTGAAAGATATGTTTCAAGTGCATAAAGCGCATATTGCGATGCTAACTGAAGAAAAGTTAATGAAACAGGAAGAAGCTAAAGTTATATTACACGCACTAAAAAAGATAGAGGGAATTCCAAAAGATCAATTGCTATATACAGAGCAGCATGAAGATCTCTTTTTTTTAGTGGAACATTTAATTTCTCAAGAGGCGAAATGCGATTTTGTCAGTAATATGCATATTGGTAGAAGTAGAAATGATATGGGTGTAACGATGTATCGCATGAGTTTAAGACAATATGTACTACGATTAATGGAACATCATTTGTTATTGCAAGAAAGTGTATTGCAACTCGCTGCTGATCATAAGGAAACGATTATGCCAGCTTATACGCATACACAACCAGCGCAGCCAACAACATTTGGTCATTATACGTTAGCGATTTATGATACGATGCAAAGAGATTTAGAACGAATGAAACGAACGTACAAACTTTTAAATCAGTCTCCAATGGGAGCCGCCGCTCTATCTACAACAAGTTTCCCAATTAAACGAGAGCGAGTTGCCTATTTACTTGGATTTACAAATGTAATCGAGAACTCATATGATGCTGTTGCTGGAGCGGATTATTTATTAGAAGTTAGCTCGTTACTTATGGTAATTATGACGAATACGAGTAGATGGATTCATGACTTCTTATTATTAGCGACGAAAGAATATGATGGTATTACTGTTGCAAAGCCATATGTACAAATTAGTAGTATTATGCCCCAAAAGCGAAATCCAGTTTCAATTGAACACGCCCGTGCGATTACGAGTAGTGCTTTAGGGGAAGCATTTACAGTATTTCAAATGATTCATAATACACCATTTGGTGATATTGTTGATACGGAAGATGATTTGCAGCCGTATTTATATAAAGGAATTGAAAAGACTATTCGTGTTTTTTGTATTATGAATGCAGTCATTCGAACGATGAAAGTAGAAGAAGAAACGTTGAAAAAACGTTCCTATAAACATGCAATTACGATAACTGATTTCGCAGATGTATTAACAAAAAACTATGACATTCCATTTCGGCAAGCTCATCATGCAGCAAGTGTTATTGCGAATATGTCATTGGAGCAGCAAAAGGAGTTGCATGAATTACATTTCAAAGATGTAAATATATACTTACAAGAAAAATTTAAAATACATTTGTCAGAAAAAGAGTGGGAAGAAATTGTATCACCAGAAGCTTTTATTCAAAAAAGAAAGGTATATGGTGGACCGAGTAAAAAAGAAATGGAGCGTATGATTAAAAATCGAAAAGAGTCATTTCGAAAAGAAGAAGAGGTATTTGAAAAGGAAAAAAAGAGAATTTTACAAGCTGAAAATGATTTAAATACGTTAACTTTGAATATTATTGAATCGTAAAAGAGGAATTTAATGAATTAATCGCCAATACTTAATGAAACTATAAATAGAGAGAAGAGATTGTCGATGATTCAATTACATGTATGTGAAGAGATTCTTACTTTTAAAGAAGAGGTTATACCATTTTTAGAGAAGCATGAGCAGGAAAATAATCTCATATTAGGTGTATTACAAATGGTCCAAGAACCGATATTTATGGGGGTAGCAAAACAAGAGGAAGAAATAGCAGTTGTATTTCTTCAAACAGAAGAAAAGAAACAAATAATTGTTGCTACGTCTGAAATTACGGAAGAGGCCATAGTGGAACTTGCAAAAAAATTAACGAAAGTATATCCAGATGTTCCTGGATTAATCGGTAATAAGAAAATTGTACAGAAATTAGCGCAAGAAATTGCGGTGTTAGAAAATAAGAAAACGAATGTTGCAATGGAGCAAGGTATATATGAATTAAAACAAGTAAAGAAAAAGTGGAACGGAGATGGAATCTTTCGAGAAGTAAGTAGTGATGAGCTAACGTTAATAGAACAGTGGATATATCAATTCTGCGAAGATGTGAATCTTCCTACTACGAAAGAAGAAGCGAAACAAACCGCCCATACATTAATTACTAATCGTCGTCTATTTGCTCTAGAAGTAGACGGAGAGCTTGTTTCTGTAGCTGCAAAAACGAGACCAACTACAAACAATATAACAGTTAATTTCGTATATACACCGAAAGAAGCGCGGAACAAAGGGTATGCATCTAGCTGTGTCGCTGCACTTAGCCAACGTATGTTAGACGAAGGTTACAAAACAACGACATTATATACGGACCTGGCAAATCCAACATCAAATAAAATTTATCAAGAGATTGGTTATGAACAAATTGCGGAGTCTGTACTCATATTTTTAGAGAAGTAGAACAAAAAGGCGTGCTAAAATAGTACGCCTTTTTGTTACTCATCAATCCGAATGACTTCACCTTGCGGGAAATTCTCAGTTTCTAGTAAGCTACGAATAGCTTTCGCAACGTATTCAGGTGATAGTAGTTTTCCTTCTTCTTTTAGTGCGATGAAGCGGTCTAAATTGATGAAGTCTTCTTTATTTGTGTCGCGAATTTGTGCTTGCATACTTGTATCAACAACACCAGGTGCAAAAGCGACGATTTTTACGGGATATTCTTTTTCTACTTCTTCGGTTGCTACACACTGTGTAAACATATTTACGCCAGCTTTCGTTGTACAATAAGCGCCCCATCCAAAATAAGGATTTTTTCCTGCACCAGATGAAATATTTATAACACGTTTATCTACTTTCCAGTCTTTCGTATGTTTCATGAAAGTGGAGGTAAGAATCATCGGTGCAAGTAAGTTAATTTGAACGTTCGTAATGAATTGTTCGCTTTCAGCTTTTTCTATTGGTTTCATTGGTGCGAGTGTACCAGCGTTATTAATTAAATGAATAGACGATACTGTGTCTTCTTGAATAGATGAAATGATTTCGTTAAAGTTCGTTTCTAAATTATGTACATCTTGAAGATCTAAGGAGTGGAAAACACAGTTGCTGTTATATTGTTCTGCGAGTTTCGTAAGCTCTTTATTTTCTTTTCTAGAAATAGAGATGATACTCGTATTTTCTTCTAACAATTGCGCGGCGATTGCCTCACCTAAACCTTGTGAAGTTCCTGTTACGATAACATAGCGCATAGTGTAGTAAGCTCCTCTCGTATGTGCGGAATTTTGTTGGACAAAGTACATTGCATAGTTTGTCTACATTTTATAGTATAGAGCACTTTTTACTATAAATGAAATGAGATGATTATGTGCCTTTTATGAATCGCTTTACTACAACAGTAACTGGTGCCGTCACGTTCACTGGGAACACATTAGGACTAAGTCCGACATCACCTGCGCCAGGCAATAACTTTGGTACGATTGATGTATTCACAACGGTGAATACATCACTACAAGTACCTGGATTCCCAGCAGGAACGACGAATGATTGGCCACTAAATTCTTCAAGTGCAATTTTGAACCTGCCAGCAGGAAGTAGTGTCTTATACGCAGAACTTGTGTGGGCTGGCACATACCGGACTGATACGGAGGATGTTACTGCGTTTTTAAATGATGATATCACCTTTATAACACCAGTGGGAACATTTTCTGTTACACCAGATCCCGCTACTGCGCAGCAAGGTTCAGTAGGGAAGCAGTTTTATTATAGTCGTTCTGCTAATGTAACGAACCTTGTGAGTGCAGCTGGGGCTGGCACATATACAACAGGTGCCGTGCCAGCTGCAAGAACTTCAGCTGATTCAACAATTAGTCGTTCTGCTGGCTGGACTCTTGAAGTGGTTTATCAAAATGCGAGTTTACCACTAAGGAATTTATCAGTGTATGCAGGACAAGAAATTATTGAGGCCTCATCACCACCAGTTGATGCTATTATTTCAGGTTTTGCAACGCCGTCTACGGGAACTGTTACAGGAAGAGTACTCGTAACTGCCCAAGAAGGTGATTCTAACATCGTTGGAGATCAACTTCGCTTTGGACCGAATGCAACTGCTACAGTTGCTTTATTCGGACCGAGAAATCCTGCAAATAATTTTTTTCAATCACAAATTTGTAATGACAGTGGGAATTTAGATACGAGCGGCACGTTTGGAAATTTGAATCAGCCGTTAGGAATCGCTTTAGCAGTTCGAAGACAAGGGTGGGACGTTACGAATGTAGATGCCTCTTCATCATTAGTAAACAATCAAACGTCCGCGACTGTTCGTTTCGTTACAAATGGAGATGGATACGCTGCAGCTGGTTTTGGTGTTCAAATTGATGCAACAGGTCCAATTATAAACCCTGTTAAATCAGTCGATAAAACAGTTGCAGGGGTAGGAGATATTCTCACATATACGATCACCGTTCCGAATACAGGAACAGGAAGTGCAGAAAATGTGGTATTACAAGACAGTATTCCAAATGGAACAACATTTATAGCTGGTAGTGTAACAGTAGGTGGAGTAACACAGCCGAGTGCGAATCCAGTTAGTGGAATTAATTTAGGTACAATCCCTAACAATGCTCAAAGAATTGTTACATTTCAAGTGAGGGTCACAACATTCCCAAGTCCGAATCCCATTCCAAATCGTGCAATGGTATCTTACCAATTCCGTCCTCTTGTAGGAAGTTCACTTGTTACAAGCACATCTACTTCAAATACAGTACAGACGACGGTAAATCGAGCGAATTTAAGTTTGCAAAAATCTGTAGATTTACAGACCGCAACCATTAATGATGTATTAACGTACACAGTTAATGTGACTAATAATGGAAATGTTACTGCAAATAATATTGTTTTTGTTGATAGTATCCCTGCTGGAACAACATTTGTTCCGAATAGTGTTACGGTGAATGGAGTAGCACGTCCAGGAGCGAATCCAGCAAGTAGTATTAATCTTGGAAGTGTTAATGCTTCGCAAACGACTGTAGTGCGTTTTCAAGTTCGAGTAACATCTAATCCGCTTGTCAATCCAATTCCGAACCGCGCGAGTGTAACGTTTAACTTTACTCCAGTGCCTGGTCAAACACCAATTTCAGGTCAAGCGACAAGTAATACTGTATTTACTACTATTAATATAGCTGATATAAGAACGAGAAAAACAGTGGATAAAGCTTTTGCGACGGTTTCCGATATTCTTACGTACACCATTACAATTGAGAATATCGGAAATGTACTTGCGACAAATGTTATTTTTCAAGATCCGATCCCAATCGGAACGGCTTTTATCGCAAATAGTGTGACTGTGGATGGAGTTTCACAACCTGGGGCAAATCCATCGACTGGGTTTACAGTAGCGAATATATCTCCCGGCGGAAGTAGGACAGTGACTTTTCAAGTACGAGTGACATCTACGCCATCGGGAGGTACGATTGCGAATCGTGGAAATGTATCTGCTAATTTCGTCGTTATTCCGAATCAGCCACCAGTAACGATTAGTAGACAAACGAATACAGTGGTGACACAAATTAATACAGGCGGTTTAAATGTAATAAAAGAAGTGAATACAATGCAAGCGGCAGTAGGGGATACTTTAACATATACGATTGCGGTCCAAAATACAGGAAACGTTCCGTTAACAAATGTATTTTTCCAAGACGCTATTTCTTCCGCTGTTTCTTTCGTTGCAAATTCTGTAACAATTAATGGATTACCGCAAAGTGGATCGAATCCAAACACAGGATTTTCTCTTCCGAATATTCCTGCGGCTCAAACAGTTGTAGTCACATTTGATGTATTAATTGTACAGGATCCAGAAAATGAAGATATTTTAAATCAGGCAAATGTAACAGCAAGTTTTCAAGTGAATCCGAGTGAACCTCCAGTAACAATCAATGTTCTGAGTAATGTTGTGAATACAACAGTACAATCAGGGAACTTTGAAGTTGTGAAATCGGTGAATACGGATGTTGCAACTGTAGGGGATGTTTTAGTATATACAATTGAAATAATAAATGCAGGTAGTGTACCAGCTACAAATGTGTTTTTCAAAGATTCAATTCCACAAGGGACATTATTTATTGAAAACAGTGTATTTGTTAATGGTGTTTTACAAGAAGGGGCAGATCCAGAACTTGGATTCCCATTAAATAATTTGCCTACTGGCGCGAATGTAATTGTTACATTTGAAGTGTTAATTGATGAAATTCCCCAAGGAAATAATGTTGTAAATAATGCGAATGTCACTGGAGATTTCCTTGTAAATCCAACAGAGCCACCGATTACTGTAACAGTACCAAGTAATACTGTTATGACAGTCGTGAATTCTTCAGGGTTAAATGTAATGAAAAGTGTAAGCGCTACTGAAGCAGGAGTAGGAGATACGTTAACGTATACAGTTCGTATACAAAATAGTGGGACAGTAGCAGCAACAAATGTATCATTCCTTGATCCGATTCCATCTGGAACAACGTTTGTAGCGAATAGTGTAACAATAAACGGGGTTTCTCAACCGGGTTTAAACCCAACAACTGGATTTCCACTTGCTAATATTCCAGTAGGAGGGATGGTAACAGTTACCTTTCAAGTGACAATCACGAGTGTACCACCAAATAGAGTTCTTCCGAATAATGCGAATGTAACTGGGGATTTCCAAGTAAGTCCTCTCCAGCCCCCAATTACAATTGTAACGATTAGTAATATTGTTGTGACGCGAGTGAATGTAGGATCACTTAATGTAATGAAGAGTGTAAATACACCACAAGCAGGAGTAGGAGATACGTTAACGTATACGATTCTTATTCAAAATACAGGAACTGTTCCTGCAACGAATATTATTTTCCAAGATCCAATTCCGTCTGGTACTGCGTTTGTAGCAAATAGTGTGACGATAAATGGAGTTGTACAGCAAGGCGCGGATCCTATGGCAGGTTTCCCGGTACCAAATATTCCGGTCGGGCAAACGGCTACGATTACGTTTCAAGTTACAGTGACGAGTGTTCCGAGCGGTGGAAATGTTAGAAACCAATCGAACGTTACTGCCAGTTTTCTTATAAATCCAGCAAACCCTCCAATAACGACTGTTACAAATAGTAATTTTGTAGTGACGCAAGTAAACACAGCACAGTTAAATATACAAAAATCTGCATCTGTACAACAAGCAGCACTAGGAGAAACTTACACGTATTCTGTTGTCATTCGAAATAACGGCACAGTAACAGCAACGAATGTCTCTTTTATTGATCCAATTTCTCCAGAAACAACATTTGTTGCAAATAGTGTAACGATAAATGGAGCACCACAACCTGGGTTTGATCCAAATGTTGGTTTCCCGCTTCCTAATATTGCAGCTGGAACATCATTGACAGTAACATTTCAAGTTACGGTAGTTGCACCGTCTACACGTGGAGCAGTATTAAATACAGCATCTGCTACAGCCACTTTCTTATTAAATCCTTTACAACCACCTGTAACAACAACGAACTCAAGCAATACAACGGTAGTTACAATACCGTTACCTCCTCCTGGTGAAGTAACAGCAACAAAAACAGTTGACGTTGCAACTGGAGCGGTAGGGGATGTATTAACGTATACCGTGCTCATTTCAAACGTAGGAATTATACCAGTTACAGATGTGTTCTTCCAAGATGTCATACCAGAAGGAACGACATTTGTAGAAGATAGTGTAACGATAGGTGGGGTGCAGCAACTTGGGTTAAATCCAGAAATAGGATTTACAGTTACGCCATTATTAATTAATGGTGGAAGTATTGAGGTAACGTTCCAAGTGACGATTACAGAAATTCCAGATAATGAAGTCATATTAAATGATGCAGACGTTACATTTACTTCACAACCAAATCCGCAGGAACCACCGATTACGGAAACGATATTAACAAATTTAGTCGTTACGACAATTAATATAGCGTTTATTTTTCCATTGAAACTAGTAGATAAAGAAGTAGCGACTGTAGGAGAAATATTAACGTATGATGTATTGATTTTTAATTTCGGAACAGTGCCAGCGACGAATGTTCAATTTATCGATACGACTTCCGCGGGTGTAGCATTTGTGCCAGGAAGTGTAAGCATAAACGGGGTACCAGCACCAGGATTAGATCCTTTCATTGGTTTTACAGTTCCAGATATACCTGTAGATGATTTTGTACTTGTCACATATCAGGAAGTGGTTACAAGCATACCAGAAGGTGGAACGATTGTTAACTTTGTAGACGTTACAGCTACATTTGCTGTAAGTGAAACAGAACCACCGATTACGGAGACGACGACAAGTAACACGACATTAACAGAAATAAATGAACCTGGTTTGAATGTATTAAAATCAGTAAGTCAGCCAATTGTTGCAGTAGGCGATACAATCACATATACAACAGTAGTTCAAAATACAGGGACAGTGACAGCAACGAATGTTCAATATAGTGATGTACTACCTTCCTCTATAGCATTCGTGCCGAACAGTGTAACGATAGACGGTGTGTTACAACCTGGATTCAATCCGAATAATGGATTCCCGCTTCCAGATATAAATCCAGGGGGAAGTGTAGAAGTCACATTCCAAGTAACCGTTGTTAGTGTTCCATCAAACGGAACAATTGCTAATACGGCAAATGTTACGGGAAGTTTTATATTAGTGCCAGGAGAACCACCAGTGATAGTAAACCAACCGAGCAATACAACACTTACAACTGTAAATAGAGGACGATTTACTGTTATTAAACAAGTAAACCGGGCTGCTACCCTTGTTGGAGATGTATTAACGTATACAGTGCAAATAACGAATACAGGAACAGTAATAGCTAATGATGTTCAGTTTATTGATACGATTTCAGCTGGAGCATCATTTGTACCGAATAGTGTAACGATAAATGGAACTCCGCAACCAAACTTAAATCCGATTACTGGCTTTGGAGTAGGAGATATACCAGTTGGTGAAACAGTTATAGTGACGTTTCAAGCGACAGTTACAAACATACCGTCATCAGGAACAATTACGAACGTTGCAAATATAACAGGAAGCTTTACTTTAGTGCCAGGAGAGCCACCGGTTGTAATAATAGAGCCGAGTAATACGACGATAACAAGGATAAATAGAGGAAGATTCAGCGTTATAAAATCTGTAAATAAAGAAGCGACACGTGTAGGAGATACGTTAACGTATAGTGTGCAAGTTACAAATACGGGAACGGTAACAGCGACGAATGTTCAGTTTATCGATATTCCATCACCTAGTTTAGAATTCGTTCCTGGAAGTGTACAAATAAATGGAATTCCGCAAGTAGGTTTAGATCCATTTGTAGGCTTTTCATTACCTGATCTTGCAGTAGGGGATAGCGTATTAATTACATTTGAAGTAAATGTAATTGCAATTCCGCCTTCAAGTAGCATTATGAATACAGCGAGAATAACGGGTGATTTTGAATTGATTCCGGGGGAACCTCCGTTTACAATTACGAATTCAAGTAATACGACAGTCACACCAGTAAATAGAGGCAGTTTAGATATGCTGAAAGAAGTAGATCATTCAATTGTTGGAGTAGGGGAAACGGTAACGTATACTGTTCGTATATTAAATACTGGTACTGCTGACGCGATGAATGTTCAATTTATCGATGTGCTATCTCCGGAAGCTGTTTTTGTACCAAATAGTGTAACTGTAAATGGAGTAGCTCGTCCGGGAGTAAATCCACAGGTTGGATTTACGATTTTAGACATTCCAGTCGGTGAGACGGCGATTGTAACATATGAAGCTACAATTATAAGTTTTCCGGATGGTGGTACAGCAGTGAACGTTGCTGGCGCGTTAGCAGAGTATATTTTAGTACCAGGAGAGCCGCCAGTTACAGTGATGGATACGAGCAATACAGTTATAGTGACGGTAAATACTGCAATCTTATTTGTTGCAAAAGGAGCAAACTTTGAAGTAGCAATGGTAGGGGATGTTATCACTTACGGAATTGCCGTTATAAATGATAGTACAGTTCCTGTGACGAATATTGTTTTAACAGATATCATTGATCCGAATACGTTCTTTATAAACGGAACGGTAACCGTAAATGATGTACCTCTTCCGTTTGCCAATCCGAATACCGGTATTCCGTTAGGTGATTTTCAGCCAAATGATGCAGCGATTATTAACTTCCAAGTTGTAATAACAGGAGGGCAAATAAATAATTTAGTTACAAATACTGCTATAGCAAATGGGCTCGCAACTGTAAATCCGGATGAGCGGCCTGTAGTAGTTGAAGGCGATAGTAATACAGTTGTTATCCCATTTATTCCTCAAAATGTCTCAACGACAGTCGTAAAAACGGCAGATCTTCAAACAGCAACAATTGGAGATGTCATTACGTTTACGACAGTCATTACAAATACGGGTGATACTGTCATGCAAAATATTCGTTTTCAAGACACGTTAGATAGTAGTGTTCGATTTATCCCTGGAAGCGTAATAGTCGATAGTGTTCCATTACCAAATGTAAGTCCAGTATCAGGGTTTCTTATAGGAAATTTAAATCCGGGTGAAGCGCGGACAGTTTCGTTTCAAGTAGCAGTTCAGAGCGCACCAAGTGGTTCAGGAAATTATATTAACCAAGCGAGTATTCGCTTTGAACATCAAGTAGGTACAGTATTGCCACCTGTTACACAAATAATAGAAAGTAACATAGTAGTCATCCCATTTGTTCCAACGATAGAACAAATTTGCGAAACGAACTTTAATTGCTTAGATAAAATTCCATTTCAATGTTCTCCGTGTAATCAGTTACACGGACATAAAAAATAAAAACAAAAAGAGCATCCTGAAAGAATAGGATGCTCTTTTTGTGTGTATCGGTCATGTAGATTCATTTTCGGGAGAGGTAAAAAACTCGTTGATTTTGTTGGAGAGTAGAAATGGAATAGCTCCTTTTATAACAGAAATATCCCAATCCCACCATGCGAGATTCTCTAGTTTGTCAATCGTTTCTTGCGGGAAACGATATCGAATAAATTTTGCAGGATTACCAGCTACAATTGCATATGGAGGTACGTCTTTTGTAACAACACTCTTTGCCCCGATAATGGCTCCGTTACCAATTGTAACACCAGATAGAATGCAGGATTGATAACCAATCCATACATCATTGCCGACTACGATATCACCTTTTGAAGAAGGGTGACCAGTAATATGTGCTCCTTCATCAAAAAGTGCATTAAATGGGTAAGTCGTTATCCAGTCTGCGCGATGTTCACCGCCAAGTATGAAAACGACTTCTTCTCCTAATGAACAAAACTTACCTATTTTTAAATTTGTTTCATCGTTCCAAGAAAAAATGGTTGGCCCTACTTTACTATAAGTATAATCACCAATATCATATTTATTATATTCAGGTTTTTGATTTAAATATAACATAACGAATTTAGCATCCTCTCTAAAGCAAGTAATGGATATGGAACATTATATGCAACTTGGAATAAGGCGAACTGTGTTGTATGACTTAGTAAGATGTAAGTATGTTAGTAGGGAAAATGAATAAAGGGGAGTGGAATGAATGAGATACGAAATGGGGTTATATAATAAACCTTTTCAGTCAATTCAATCAGAAAAAAAGGTATATGAAGTACGCTTATACGATACGAAGCGTCAACTTATAAAACAAGGCGATGAAATTGTATTTACGAACCTTACGACAGCAGAAACGATGGCTGTAAAAGTAACGGAAGTAAAGCGATACAAAAGCTTTAAAGAAATGTACGAGCAAATTGATAAAAAATTTTTGGATTGTGAAAATGATAGTTTAGAGGAGATGCTAGAAAGTACATACAAAATATATACGAAAGAACAAGAAAAAAAGTGGGGAACAGTTGCCATTGGTATTGAGGTAATAAAATGATAAGAAATCGCGGCGGGGCTATCATTGTGCAGGAAGGGAAAATTGCTCTAATAAAACGTATTCGAGAAGGTGAAACATATTATGTTTTTCCAGGCGGAGGAATTGAAGAAGGAGAAACACCTGAAGAAGCAACGAAGCGAGAAATTTATGAAGAATTAGGGGTACATATAAAAGTAGAGCATCTAATTGCAAAGGTGGAGTTTAAATGTACGGAGTATTATTTTAATGCCCATATTATAGATGGAGTTTTCGGAAGTGGTAAAGCTGAAGAATTTGAACTGAAAGATAGAGGGAGTTATATTCCGTTGTGGTTGCCGATACACGAGTTGGAAAAAGTGAATATAAAACCGTATGAAGTGGTAGGAAGTATATTCAATCATTATAAAATATAAGGTCTGACAACATACAAAAAAAACCATTGACATAGTCTTCTGATTTAAGTATTGTATTCGAGTATGTTTATAATCAGGAGGTTTATATGAGCAATCAAACTACTACACATCATGTGAAAATGACAACAGCAGATCCATCTGGAATTGGTCTATTTGGATTAGCGATGGTAACACTTGTAGCATCATCTCAAAAGTTAGGCTTAACAGATGGCGTTTCACTTGTATTACCGTGGGCAATCTTTTTAGGAGGGTTTGCACAAATCTTTGCTTGCATTCACGATGCAAAGCATAACAATACGTTCGGTACAACAGCATTCGGTGCGTACGGCCTATTTTGGCTAGGTGTTGGAATGACTTGGTTAATTCAACTTGGAGTATTTGGCGAAAAATTAGCACAAGCTGCAGATTCAAAACAGCTTGGTATAGCCTTTATCGGATATTTGATTTTCACAATCTTTATGACAATTGGTGCAATGGAAACACATAAAGTATTATTTATGATTTTCGTCCTTATTGATTTCTTATTTATTGGTCTTTCATTAAGTACTTTAGGTGTTATGCCGCACGCAATGCATAATTTAGCAGCATATTCTGAACTTCTTATTTCATTATTATCTTTCTATGGTTCAGCAGCAGCAGTGTTAAATACACACTTCGGAAAAGTTGTTTTACCAGTTGGAAAACCGTTTGGTATTTTTAAAAAGTAATAAAAAAGCACAGATGATTGTATAGTCATCTGTGCTTTTTTGTATGGAATAAATAAAAATGAAAAATACAATTGAAATTGATTCTCATTATTAATATAATGAGAATGAGAATCATTTATTGTAAGAGGGGGATGCCGAAGTGGCGAAAATTTTAATAGCTTATGCAAGTATGTCAGGAAATACAGAGAGTATTGCTGATTTAATTAAAGTTAGTTTAGATGCCTTTGATCATGAAGTAGTATTGCAAGAAATGGAAGGCATGGATGCTGAAGAATTATTAGCCTATGATGGAATCATTTTAGGATCTTATACGTGGGGCGATGGTGAACTACCATTTGAAGCGGAAGATTTCCATGAGGACCTAGAAAATATAGATTTATCAGGAAAAAAAGTAGCAGTATTCGGATCAGGTGATACGGCGTATGAATTATTTTGTGAAGCGGTAACGATATTTGAAGAAAGGCTTGTAGAACGCGGTGCAGAGCTTGTACAAGAAGGATTGAAAATCGAACTAGCTCCAGAAGATGAAGAGGATGTTGAAAAATGCAGTAATTTTGCAATTGCATTTGCTGAGAAGTTCTAAGAATGGGAGTGTCAACGTGGAGACAATGTTAAGTGCGACCGCTATTACAAAGTTAAGAGATGGAAAGCTTATGTTAGCTACTACATATAATGGATTATTTATTGAACAAGATGGAGAATGGAAACAAATTTTAAATGGTTTTCAAAAACGAATCAGGGATTTACATAGCGAAGATAATGTAGTGTATGGTGTAGGTGACGAAGGGATTTTTATTCGTAGTATGAATGGTGGAGAGAACTGGACGGTTCAGCGTTTTCCAACAAAAGCAACGAGTTGGAATGTATGTAGTAATGTACAAGGAACTGTCATTGCTCATGGAGATAAAACGTTGTATCATTCTAATGATTTTGGTTCGACATGGGAAACCATTCATCCATTTCTTGAGTATGGTGGCGGGGCACCATCTATTCGATCGTTATTTTTATATAAACATTACTTATTTATCGGTACGAAAATACATGCTAAATATGGTGGTGTTTGGCTCTTTAATTTGGAGACACGTAAATTAAAGAGGATTAAAATCGTGATGAATCAGATGATTTCAGCGTTGACTTTACACAATTCTTATTTAGTAGCAGCCAGTGGATCGTGCAAGGGGATTAGTGGGAATATTTCTTTTTGTAAAATAGATGAAAGTATTGAGAGTGAAAAAACATATTGGCACACATGTCAAAGCGAGCAGAAAGCAAGTAGCTATTTAGACTTAAGTGTAGATCAACATGTGCTATATACAACGTCAACGCAAAATAAGGCGGGGATTAGTACTGTTTGTCGTGTACTTCTAGAAGAAGGAATTGTTACAGTATGTGACTCAGTTAAAGGGCATGGCTGGCGTATCGTTAACCAAAAAGAAGGCTATGTAGTAGCTGGATCAGGTGAATTAAAAGCGATGCAGTGGAAGAAAAAAGTTGTTTAGCAAAAAAAACTTTGCTTTTATTATATTGATATGATATATTATATTTAAACCATTTTACTTTTAATAATATAGAGATTTAAATGAGCTGTAACTTCCGAGGAGGATAGCAATGTTAAATCTCCTTAGGGGTTGCAGTTTTTTTATGTCTGAAGTATTATTGTAAAGTGGTTGAAAATGAATATGTACATATAGGTACATTGTAGGAGGATTTTTTACATGCAAAACGGTAAAGTAAAATGGTTTAACTCAGAAAAAGGTTTCGGTTTCATCGAAGTTGAAGGCGGAGAAGACGTATTCGTTCATTTCTCAGCTATCCAAGGCGACGGCTTCAAAACTTTAGAAGAAGGTCAAGAAGTTACTTTCGAAGTAGAACAAGGTAACCGTGGACCTCAAGCTACAAACGTTAACAAGAAGTAATTACGGAAAAAAGAAGGGCTTGCCCTTCTTTTTTTTTGCATTTTTATTGAATAACCTTCTATGTACATATCATAATGAGATTGAATTTTCGTTTTTAGACGAAGTATTACATGCATAAAGTACATGAATAAATAAATACTGAAAATAGAGTATGTGTGTGAAAAGGAATGTAGAAAGAGGTAAATAAATTGGAAAACGTTACACATTTTATTGTGTTTGATATAGAGAGAAATTTCAGGCCGTATAAATCAGACGATCCGTCAGAGATAGTTGATATCGGGGCTGTAAAAATAGAAGCAAGTACAATGAAAGTAATCGGAGAATTTTCGGAGTTAGTAAAACCAGGTGCACGTCTTACTCGTCATACGACAAAATTAACGGGAATTACAAAGAAAGATTTAATTGGTGTGGAGAAATTCCCGCAAATTATAGAGAAATTTATTCAGTTTATCGGAGAAGACTCTCTATTTGTTTCATGGGGAAGAGAAGATTATCGTTTTCTATCGCATGATTGTACGTTACATGGTGTAGAATGCCCATGTATGGAAAAAGAGAGAAAATTTGATTTACAGAAATTTGTTTTCCAAGCGTATGAAGAACTGTTTGAGAATACACCAAGTTTACAATTTGCAGTAGAACAGCTCGGCTTAACATGGGAAGGGAAGCAACACCGAGCTTTAGCAGATGCTGAAAATACAGCCAAGATACTTCTTAAAGTATATAGCGAGAGAGATATTCATAAACGGTACAAAAGACACGGTGAGCTTGAACTTGTAGAGAACGGAAAACTAACAGAAAAAGCGAAAAAAAAGATGCGAAAATGGGTATTTAAAGAAATGAGAAAAAATACAGAGCGTCCTTTCGTTTGGAGTACATTTGAAAGTAGTGACACGTGGGAAAATATAACGGAAAGATACTATATAAGTGAATCTACAATAGAACTATTGAAAAAGCATTTTCGTACGGCGGTGAGAAAGGCGGAAAGGCAGATTAGGTATTTGGCTGAGATGGAGAAAGTAGTAGAAGAGAGTTAGTAATAAAATTTATTTTATTCATATGTACAACTAGACTTCAGGATTAAATCGCTGAAGTTTAGTTGGAAAATTCACGGCTTGCCCCGTATTAGTAATGGAATATTTTATTGTTTTTGGTATGAATATACATATTATTGGTGTTTTGAGAGAGATAAATTGAATTTGCAGTTTGAAATAAATGGAAATGTTATTGTTTACATTGTTCAAATTAACGAGTTAATATTCATCTTCTGAAAATGGAATATTTAATTTGTTTTCTACAGTACGTAAACGTTGATTTAAACGGTTCAGCCGGCGGGTGTGTCGCTCAACTGTATTTTCTAATTGACGAACTCTTTCATTTAAGCTATAAACCTGAAAGTTTAACTTTTTTATTTGTTGTTCAAGTTCGTATATTCTTCTTTCGGATGAATTGTAACACCCCATATATATCTTCCATTCTATTAAATTAAATTTAATCTGTAGTAGTATATGTATAAATGAAAGGAAAAGTAACCGGATCTAGAGTAATTGGAAAAGCTTAATATATCCTTTAAGTCGTAGTGTATTAAAGATTAAAATCGAAGAGCAAGGTAAGAGTTTTATCCCGCATTAACGGGCAGTAAGACCCCCCTTAAAATTCAGTGAAAGTATAGAATTTTAAGGGGGATCAACTGCCCGTAAAAGCTCGATTGGTTCAACTAATAATCAGTGGGGGTAAACAACCCCCCCCCACTGATTAAAGTTTCACTTTATACAAGGGAGGTGTGATAATGATAGACTTAGATATCAAAGATGTCACCTTACAGATGGAATTAAACGGTGTCTTTTGGAATGAGGATGGAATTGCTGAAATGATGGTTACTACAAAAGAAGAGCATTCTTTTATTCTTCGTCTAGTAGTTGACTTAGAAAGTAAAACGATTCGTGCGATGAATACCGAAATAGTGAATGGGTTCTGCCCTCTGTGTAAACAGAAAAGGAATGAATGTAGTGAACTTAATGACGCGCAAAATATAATGGGAATTTTAGAAGAAGCCTACGATTGGGTGAGAGAGCATCCGGAATATCGTTTTCAATTATCTTTTTACGAGTACAATAAATTTGAGGTAGTGAAGTGAAATTTTTCATTCTAATAAAACACCTAGTGGCTTAAAGGAAAACTATTAAGAGCTTATAGAAGGACTTGGTCTACTAGTAAAAAGTTTTTAATACTGGGTATACAAGAAAATATTGTAGAGAACATCTCAAATAAGCATATTTTGTTATAAAGCAGAAAAACCGATTCTTAGTGGAATCGGTTTTTAATATAAATGAAAACTATGTTCCAAATAAAAGAGCGCTTATTAAAAGCGCCCTGTAAAAACAGATTTATGGAAAGATTTATTCAATCCCGTTCGGATCATAAGAATACTGCTGCTTATTCTCAATCCGCTCAATCACATCTTGCAACTCATCCGGCTTCAGGAACTCAATAGGAGAGAAGCCTTTCTCAAACGTAAGTGTATCAGCCTCAATCATTAATACGTATCGATCATTTACCTTTGCGATATGTATTTGATCTCCGAAATCAGCAAGCAAGGCCTTCACAGAGATATGATCTGCTTTTAGCTTTAATTCCACTTCAGGGGCATGCTCGACGATTTGAGCAGTAGCTTCCATTACTTCTTCTGTTGAAAATTGTTCCATAATTTCACGTTTCGGACTGGCAGCCCATACTTCCATTGCTTGGTCGAATTGTTCGCGTTCTTCCGTACCTTCTTCAAATACATCTTCAATTTGGTCGTATACCATGTCCATTACTTGTGTTTTCATAATTTCAGGCATAGAGCGTTCATATTCGACGAATTTTAAGAAGTCTTCAAAGTAGCGGGCGTGTGATGCTTGATGGATTTTTAGCTCGCCGACTTCGACCATACCTTCTTCAGGCATGTACGGATATTGGATAGATTTCATGTTTTTTGTTGTGATAGCCATTTCAACGTTACGAATCAGTGTGGATTCATCGGAAATAGAAGCGACTTTCGGCTCGAAGTCACATTTCATAACGAAGACGAATGGATCATCAAAGTATTTGCGTAGTTTTGCTTGTGCAATTAAAAATACACCACCGCGTACAGCACTTGTGTCAAGATATGTATAAACGAGAGGTTCGCTCATATCTTTGAAGTTTTCTTTTGTTTCCGCAAAGCGAATGCGATTAAATAGGTTGTAATGAGGGTTTGAATCAAGTTCGTGCCCTTCTTCTACAATGAAGCGACCGATTTTTGTCGGAGCTTGTTCTGTTTTCGCATGACGTTCTACTTTTCGCTTTGAAATTTTTAATAATTCTCCATTCAAAAATTCTTTTAAGGAGCTATCTTCATACTCTTCAGCGTCTAATGTTTGAAAATGTTTGTAGCGCTTATCAACAGCTTCACCTTTTCCTTCTACTTGTACAACATAAAAGGAAAGATAATTTATTTCAAAATCCATATTTATCACCTTGTTTCATTTCATTAACTCTTATCAGTATAGAGATGGAAAAAACTTTCGTCAATTTATATAAGGAAGGGGAAGCCCCCTTCCTTCATATATTTTTTATTTTCGAAATTAAAATCCGTCTTCTAATGCTGAAAATGGAATGTTTAGTCTGTTTTCTATTGTGCGTAAACGTTGGTTTAAGCGGTTTAATCTACGTGTATGACGCTCAACCGTGTTTTCTAATTGACGTACTCTTTGCTCAAGCTCATTTACTCGTCTTTCTAATTGACGGTTTCCAGTACCAGGAAAAGAGATTGGAAGTTGGAATTGTCGATTTTGATCATATGGATTAACTTGTTCTACTGGATCCATATATTGTTGATATTGTGCTTGTAAATCATATTGAGGCTGATAAGCATTTTGGTTATATGGATCGTATGGATTGTAGGGGTACATAAAAACATCCTCCATTTCTTTAAATTAGGTTAATTCACCATAATGTATGTGCAAAAGCGGAGCGGCGGCACGGCAAATACCTATTTATGTTCAAGGGATGTTTCTTTATAAATAAGAATATGGAGTTTTTACATTTGTATTTCTTTTGTTTTATGGTATATACTGGATAAAAGAATGGGGTTACACAAAGGTTACAATTTTATCAAACTCAAACTTTTATGTAAATATGTATAGACATTTACAAAAGAAAAGAGTAATTTATATAGAGTAAAAAATAACTTGTAACATTTTATAAATATATTGTAAAATGATTGTAACAAAACATACATAAAAATGAAATAATACATAAAAGTAATACTGGGGAAAAGGGGAGAGTATATTGTTCCGTAAAGTAAAGGGTATATTAGTTGGGGTGTTATGTGTAGCTGTAGTGAGTGGTTGTGGTACAAAAGTAAGTGATGTTGCATTAGTAAGTGATATTGGTGGCCACACGGTAGAAGCTAAAGCAGAAGTACAAGATTCTATTAGTTTAGTGGATGGTCGTACAGGTACTGAAGTGAAAAAACTAGATTTATCGAGTTTAGGTTATTTTGAAGACGAAGCAAAATTTAAAAAATCGGTAACGAAGGTTGCTAGCGAGGTTGGGAAAAGTGTTGACAAAAAGATGGTTCCTTCACGTGTAGCACCTGATGGAAGTTGGCAAGAAGGAAAACCTTCTTATGAATTAATGGAAAAAGAATTAGTAGATAAATTATTAAACGTTGGTATGTGGGATTCTTCATATCAGTTACCTATTGCTGAGAAAAAGCCTACCGCAACATTAAGTGATGCGCAAGGAAGTGGTACGGTAATTGGTAGATATGAAACGAATTTAGGTGGCTCAACAGGTGGACGTATTGAGAATATTCGTTTGTCAGCAGCGAGCATAAATGGAGTTGTATTAGCAAAAGGAGACCGTTTCTCTTTCAATGCATTAATTGGTGATACAACTCCAGATAAAGGATATCAACTAGGAAAAGAAATTGTAGATGGTAAATTAGTAGATGGATATGGCGGTGGTGTTTGTCAAACATCATCAACATTATACAATGCAGCAGATCAAGCTGGTTTGAAAATGGTAGAGAGAACGACACATTCTAAAACGGTAGGTTATGTTCCACAAGGAAGAGATGCTACAATTGCATATCCATACTTAGACTTAGTGTTTGAAAACACGAATGATGCACCTGTGAAACTTTATATGGGCATTCAGGGCGGAAAGTTAGTTGCTGAAGTACATAAAATGAGATAAGAATAATAGTAGACTGTTTCGTAAAGTCACCTTTTCTGAAAGTTAGAAGAGGGGGCTTTTTTATTATGTAAATAAAAAAAGATTATAAATTCTGACTTTTCTTATTTACATAGGGTGATTTTAGTTGTATCCTTCATAGTAACGGTTATATGTATTGGAAATATATAAGGATAAGGAGATGGAGTTATTCATGGTACAAATTCATCCGAAAACTCGTATTGGTCATGTTGAATTTAAAGTGGTAGATTTAGAGCGCCAAATTGCTTTTTATGAGAATGTAGTAGGCTTAGACGTAATTAAACAAGAGGGGAATAAAGCATATTTATCAGGAAAAGGTGGAAAGAACACGTTACTTGTTCTTGAAAAGTTAGAGGACGGGGTGCTGCAAGAGCCGCGTACGACTGGTATATATCATGTAGCCTTTTTAGTTCCGACTCGTGAGGCCTTTGCTTCGGCATTATTTGGGGTGGTTCGTAATAAGAATGTAATTGATAGCCCAGCTGAACAAAAAGGGCGTTATACATATTCAAATGAAATTTTACCAATTTCAAGGTTTAATAGTGCAAGTGATCATACGTATAGCGAAGCGTTTTATTTACAAGATTTAGAGGGAAATGGTATAGAAATTTATGCAGACCGTCCGCGTGATCAATGGGGAGAAGGACCAGGAGGAAGTACGCCACTTGATTTAAAAGAGCTAGCAACACTCGTTGATTATGAGTTTGATGGCTTACCAGCTGAAACGGTCGTTGGACACGTACATTTACGCATAGCGGATGTAGAGAAGTCTCATGAGTTTTATGTAGAAACAGTAGGATTTGAAGTGCAACAGCGTGAAGATGATTGCTTATTTATTTCTGCAGGAGGATATCATCATCATATAGGTGCAAATACGTGGAATGGTATACATAATCCGCACCCACCAGCACATGCAACTGGACTTAAAGTATATACAATTGTATTACCGCATAAAGAAGCGTTAGATGAAGTGAAAGAAAGGTTAATGGAAAAACAACATAAAGTAAACGAAAGTACAAATGGATTTACAGTAGTAGATCCTAGTGGTATTACTGTAAAGTTTGAAATAGAAACAGCATAAAAGAAGCCGGGAAGTGTATAATCACTTTCCGGCTTCTTTTTGATACGTAATCCAAGTAGCACAAGGATTAAAAAGAAAGGATTTTAATATTTCCATTGCGTATATACTTGTTGAATCAAATTCACCTTGAATGAAAGAGTAGCCGTGTTTATTTGCATACATAGCTTGTTTGAAAACGAGCAGTTTCAGTAAGGGTAAATCTTCTATAGTGTGAGTCCCACACCATCCTAGTTCTACCGTATTATCCTTTTCTGATGTATGGAGGAAAGAGTATGCCATAATTTGATGTTCTTCATCTATAATGAGAAAGCTCCCATCTAGTAGTACATCATCAGCCAAAAGCATCTCTTGCCAAGTTTCGAGAGAGAATGAGGCAACCGGATTTGCTAAGTGAGTATACTCGTAATTCGTTTTTACTAAGTGAGCTAGTTTTTCAAAGAAGCTATTATTGGATACGATATTTGATAACGTTTGTACATGATAATTTGAAGGAAGCATTGTATCGATAGGTATGATTTTTTGTACGTCTAATATCGGCAAAAATGTTCTTCGAATTTCCATAAAATTATCTTCTTCATAATAGGCTTTTAAATGAGCTGATGTTTCCCATACAGAGGTTTGCAATGGTAGTTTGAAGTTTTCTCGTTTTTGAATTTCGTTTAATAAAAATTTTTCAATGTGTAGCCCTGAATAGAAAGGATTCGTATATATTCGAAAGTATGTGCAGTATGGATGGAAGTTATTGCTCCAGGCGAAAAAGATGCCTACTACATCTTTTTTATAGTAGGCAATATATGCACATTTTGTTTTATTACCTCTTAATAAGTTAAATAGATAAGAATCTTCATTGTATAAATCAATAAGTTGTTTTACTTGTAGCTCATTACTTCTACTATATTTCTCTAGAACAAGATTGTTTTCATTGGATGGCTTCTTCATAGCTCAATCCAAAACCGTCTTACTACATTTCCATCTCCCTCAGTGAAATCATCATCACGAAGCCCGCCGTTATGTAAAATTGTTTTTTCTGAAGCTGTATTCACTTCATCGCAAACGACAAGTGCTTTCGTAATGTTTAATTCCTTCGCTTTTTCCAGTGATAACTCTAATAACTTCGTAGCATAACCTTTTCTTCTTTCGGAAGGGCGAATGCCATAACCGATATGACCGCCAGCGTTAAATAAATGTTCGGTTAAACTATGGCGTATATTAACAGCACCTACAATTTTATTTTCATCTGTAACGAGCCAATACGTAGAGTCTGGTACCCAAGATTTAGGAAGGTTTACTCCGTTATGTGCATCGAGTAATTCTTGAATCATAGTGGGGAAGTTAGAAGGGTCTTTTGAAATAACCCAGGGAATCATCGTTTCACCACTATTTTTCCATTCGTTATAAAAATCTAAGTATTCGTCTTGTAAATCGGTAGTAGGTGTAAGTAAAGAGACGTTCATTGTTGGTAAGCTCCTTTATTTATGTAGTATGTATAAAAAATTACGAAACTAAATGAAAGCGTTTTCTAAACTTTCTCAACCTCATTTCATGTAATCGACCTTTGTTTTTTAAGAAAATTAGTGGAAGTTTAAAATTAGAAGCTATTCATTTTATGTTAATATTAAAAATATTAACATAAAACAGTCGGAATATTAAGAGTATTTTGATGGAATTCCTTCATATTGATAAAAGGATGTGTGTGATAATTTTTGTTTTATCTATCTATAATGAATGAAAGGGGGAAGGGCTCGTGAGTGTAAATTTTGATTTGATTATACGAATCGGTGTTGCCGGTTTGTTAGGAGCAATAATCGGTATTGAAAGGGAAATTCGATCAAAAGAAGCTGGATTAAAGACTCATTTCCTCGTAGCGGTAGGGAGTGCTTTAATAATGGTCGTTTCAAAATATGCCTTTTCAGATATTATGAATGAAGAACATATGGCTCTTGATCCGAGCCGTATTGCAGCACAAGTTGTTAGTGGAGTAGGTTTTTTAGGTGCAGGTACAATTATTATTCAAAAACAGGCGGTAAAAGGTTTAACGACAGCGGCTGGTTTATGGGCTACAGCAGGAATTGGATTAGCAATTGGTGCTGGTATGTATGTGGTAGGAATTGGAGCGACGATTCTCGTTTTAATTGGTTTAGAGATTGTAAGTCGTATTTTTAAGGTGCAATTTTTATTTCCGCAAAATATAACGGTACAAATGTGTATAAATAAGCATGAAGCGGTACAACAAATATTAGAAACGCTACAAGTGAAAGGTATTCCAATACTTTCATATGAAGTGGAAGCTTTACAGCAAGGTACAGAAACTATTTATAAGGTAGGGATGCAACTGAAAAATATATCGTCAAAAGAAAAGAATGAGTTTATTCAGCATATGCAAACATTACCGGAAGTTACATTCATACAGTTAAAATCATAGTGTTGAAAACGAGGATAGATGTAGCAGGAATTTCGCTATTATCTATCTTTTTTTGATATAAAACGCACGTAAAGTCAAGTGTTAATTTTTACGCGGCATGGATACATGTGTGAACGTTACCTTATTTTTTCTCAATACAGAATAAATAATCAGAATAGTAAAATAATGGAGCGGGACACTAAAAAATGTAAGGTAGGGGAGAGTATGAAAGGCTATTCAAAAAAAATGTAAGGTAGGGGTAAGTTTTGCTAGTTTAATGTTAGGTAGCTTGCAAGGAAACATATCGGCGGAAGATACTAAGGGAGGGCAAGTTTCTTATCGAAATGTGCTCAAAATGGAACCGGTTGGTGTACAACTTCCAGTGCAAGAGTTAGCTCATTCATCGAAAGTGCTAGAAAATAAATCTTTTGAGAAAAGGATACAATTTGCTGATTTATCGCAAAGACCACCTGAAGTAAAAAAGGAAAGTAAGCAATTAGCGGTAGCGAAAACTTATACAATTGCTGAATTAAATCAATTAAGCAATCAGCAGTTAGTAGATTTACTTGTAACAATCGATTGGGAGCAAATTACGGGATTATTTCAGTTTAATAAAGACAGCCTTGCATTCTATCAAAATGAAAGTAGGATGCAGGCGATTATTGATCGATTGAAGCAGCAAGGACAAGCTTATACAAAGGATGATTCAAAAGGGATTGAAACATTAGTAGAGGTATTGCGCTCTGGGTTTTATTTAGGGTTTTACCATACAGAATTAAGCAAATTAAATGAACGAAGCTATCATGACAAGTGTTTACCTGCATTGAAAACGATTGCTAACAACCCAAATTTCAAACTTGGTACATTAGAACAAAATAAAGTTGTATCATCATATGGAAAATTAATAGGAAACGCTTCTAGTGATGGGGAAACGATTTCATCGACTGCGAACATTTTCAAACAATATAATGATAATCTTTCTATATTTATAGATAATCGTTCAGCAGGTAATGCGGTGTACGATATTATGCAAGGGGTAGATTATGATATTCAATCGTATTTATATGACACGGGAAAAGCACCGAAAGATACACTATGGTATCAAAAAATAGATCGTTATATTAACGAATTAAGTAGATTCGCGTTAATAGGAACGGTTACAGAGAAAAACGGATGGCTTATTAATAATGGTATTTATTATACAGGTAGACTCGGTACATTCCATAGTACAGGGACGAAAGGGTTACAAGTTTTAACAGATGCGATGAAAACCTATTCGTATTTAGGTGAGCAATATTTCGTAGCAGCTGAGCAAATTACAACGAATTATGGCGGGAAAGATGCAAATGGGAACGTTGTCAATTTAGATCAAATAAGAGAAGAGGGTAAGAAAAAATATTTGCCGAAAACGTATACGTTTGATGATGGGGCAATTGTGTTAAAAGCTGGAGACAAAGTGACAGAAGAAAAAGTAAAACGTCTATATTGGGCGGCAAAAGAAGTGAAGGCACAATTCCATCGTACGGTTGAAAGTGATCAACCTTTAGAAAAGGGAAATCCTGATGATGTATTAACGATGGTTATTTATAATAGTCCAGCTGAATATCAATTTAACCGTCAATTGTACGGGTATGAAACGAATAACGGCGGTCTTTATATAGAAGGAACAGGTACGTTCTTTACTTATGAACGTACGCCAGAAGAAAGTATTTATAGTTTAGAAGAATTGTTCCGACACGAGTTTACACATTACTTACAAGGTAGATATGAAGTGCCAGGACTTTGGGGGCAAGGTAAGATTTATGAGAATGAGAGATTATCTTGGTTTGAAGAAGGGAATGCTGAGTTTTTTGCAGGTGCAACGAGAACAGATAATGTTGTACCGAGAAAGAGTATTATAGGCGGATTATCTTCAAATCCAGCGGAACGTTATACGGCAGAGCGAACGTTAAATGCAAAGTATGGAACGTGGGATTTCTATAATTATTCCTTTGCATTACAATCATATATGTACAATAAGAGATATGATATGTTTGACAAAATTCATGATATTATTAGAAAAAATGATGTAACAGCATATGATGCATACCGCTCTGCTTTAAGTAAAGATGCGAATTTAAATAAAGAGTATCAAGATTATATGCAAAAGTTAGTCGATAACCGTGAGAAATATAATGTTCCATTAGTATCAGATGATTATTTAGCAACTCACGCATCAAAACCAGTTTCAGATATTGCGGCAGAAATTACAGCAGAAGCAAAATTAAGTAATGTATCAGTTAAGAAAAATAAATCACAGTTCTTTAATACATTTACACTACAAGGAACGTATACAGGTACTGCTGCAAAAGGGGAATATGAAGACTGGAAAACAATTACACAAAATGTGAATGATACGTTAAAACGTTTAAGTGCAAAAGAATGGACAGGTTATAAAACTGTAACAGCTTACTTTGTAAATTACCGTGTGAATACATCAGGACAATTTGAGTATGATGTTGTGTTCCATGGGATTAATACAGAAGAAGGTGCTGTCAATAAAGCACCGGTCGCAGTTATAAATGGTCCATATAGTGGAAATATAAATGAAGCAATTTCATTTAAAAGCGATGGATCAAAAGATGAAGATGGGAAAATTTTTGCTTATAAATGGGAGTTCGGTGATGGTACTGTAAGCAATGAACAAAATCCGACTCACGTGTATACAAAAGAAGGAACATATACGGCAAAATTAACAGTAACAGATGATAAAGGATTAACTAATACTGTTACAACGACTGTAACGGTTCAAAAGAAAGAAGATAACAGTGTAGAAAAAGAACCAAACAATTCATTCCAAACAGCAAATAAACTGCAATTAAATCAAGTTTTACGTGCTAGTTTAGGAAATGGTGATACGAGTGATTTCTTTGAAATAAATGTGGAAACTGCGAAAAATCTACAAATTAATGTGACGAAGGAAAATAATATCGGAGTAAACTGGGTTCTTTATTCGGAAGCAGATTTAAATAATTATGTTACGTATGCCCAGCAAGAGGGGAATAAGTTAGTAGGAAGTTATTACACGTATCCAGGAAAATATTATTTACATGTGTATCAGTATGGCGGGGGAACAGGGAATTATACGGTAGAAGTAAAATAGAAAAAGAGAAATTGTCTTTCAATGAATGGAAATCAATTTAAGCCTATATCACGTAATGCAGGTTACAATATCAGTTATGAAGTTAAAAATTGGTATCTTTATGAATAGTAAAAAGTTAATATTTCAAATGAAAAAATAACTGTAGGTAATGTATCTAATGATATTAAGAAATTAAGTATCAAGAGACCTTATCTTGAAGTTAAGTAGATATAATCAGTAAATGAGATACAATCTATGAATTATTATTTCATAGAGATGTGAGCAAAGTAATAAAATTTATGTGTGTTTGATTTAATTAAAGGACCAGAGTGTATCCATAAAAACAGATAAACTTTGGTCCGTATTACTTTTAATTTATTCACGAAATCAAGAGGATTAATAAGTCAAGTAGCAGCATTTTTGAAATTTATTTAATAAGTTAAGTAGTAAAAATTTTATCATGTAAATAATTCCGTCATATTAGCAGGGGATACTAATGGAAAATCGTGTACCTTGACCTAATTTACTCTCTATCTCTATATCACCATTTAATTCTTTAATAATACTATAAGCAATCATAGTACCAAGTCCAGTCCCTTTTTCTGTTGTTGAATAGAATGGCAAAGCAATCCGCTTTATTTGTTGAGAGGACATTCCAATCCCTGAATCAATAATATCGATTATAATATTATCTTTGATTTTCTGTATATTTATTTGTAATACTCCACCATTTATCATGGCCTCAATTCCATTTTGTATGATGTTGTTTAGACAGAGTCTGAATTTTTCGGGGTCCCCATTTATATAAAAGGAATCTGTACTATTTTGTTTTATTTCAACTTTGTATGATAGAGCAAGTGGTGAATTAGTGTCTTTCACTTGATTTAAAATATGATTAATGTCTATTTTCTCTTTTAGGGTGTTCTGTGGTTTTGTTAAAGATAAATAGTTATTAATCGTAGATTGTATTTGCTGCATTTCAATTAACATGATTTCTAAGTACTGATCCTGAGGTAGCTTAGAGGCATGTTTTTCATTTAACAATTGAGTGAATCCATGTACTGTGGTTAGTGGATTGTGGATTTCGTGTGCAATGGACGCCGCTAGTTCGCTAGCTATATAAAATTTTTCAGCCCGTTGCAGCTTTTCTTTCATTTTATATTTCTCAATCATTCCCTCTATTAAATACACTGATAATAATACTGTGAATATATTAATGATTATATAATTTAATAAAAATTCTATGAGAGTAGAGTCTATTTTATTACCTGTATGTATTTGAGTTACAATACCGCAGATAGAAAGTGAAGTTGTACATACTAAAATAAGAAGCAAGCTTAATAATATCTTTTTTTCTTTAACATACATAGGTAATAAGTAACGAAAGAGCATTGTTATAACAGAAATAATAGTAAAGATAATAAATGATGGAAGAACGCCATTTCCGCCTAAGTAAAATCGATAAGAAAGATATAAAATTCCTATAAAAACAATGTTTTTTGTATTTCCATATAGAAAAACGAATATGATAGGAATAAAACGTAAATCATAAATAAATCCAGCATGTAAATGAAAAGGAAAAGTCATGCAAAAAATAATAGCAATGGAGGAAAAGATAGCAATCAATATATTATTACATGTTATTTTTTCTTTAAATTCTAGCCAAAATACGTGGTAGCTAAGGATACAAATTATTATTATAAAGGTATTTAATAAAAGAGTAGATATTCCCATAGTTTTGCATCTCCGATAGTTTGTATATTGGATTATGTACGAGTTAAACTTAGATGTTTAGTATCAGTAGACTTTCTATCTAAAAAAGGAAGGGCGCTTGAAAAAGTACTATTATATTACTCGTATTAGAATTGATAAGGAAGTTAGAAAAAATAATAGATAAAAAATCTACTTAGATATTTATGCATATGAAACTAGAAATTGACTTTTATATAGGTAAAATTGGGATTGAGTTACTAATAAAATAATGGGTTTTTAAGTGTGAATATTCTGTGAAAATAATATATCTTGTGAATCTTATTTTGTAGCCTTTGTTATATTAACATGGAATATATCAAATTATAAAGTGGAAATTTCAAAATTTTTCATTAGTATATTTTATCTAAAATGGAAACGATATTTATTTGAGTGCTTTGGTACTTAATTGTATGAATTCTTGTTAAAAAAGACTTTGAAATTTACATGTTCTTTTTTATGAATCGTAATACTGTAGCTTTATCAATGTGAGTTCTTCAATAACCATTAAGGTATAAAGTTAAGATATATAGGTTTAAAGATATGAATTATTACATAAAAACGTATTTGAAAAAGAATGTATGATGGTAATAGATTACAAACATCAAGGGGGAACTTAAAATGAAGTTAAATAAATTAGTGCTTAGTTGTGGAGTAATTTCAGCATTAACACTTGGAGTGTTAGGGAATAATACTTATGCTGAAGAAGTACACAAAACGAATGATACAATTCATGTAGTTGAACATGTTTCTGCAGACTTATTATTAACTCAAACAATGGATTATAGTGGCGAGGCTGTAACTTCTTTTGTATATGATGGGAGTACTGATTTAAGCTTCTTTATGAAAAATAATGGCCAAAATACAATGGGATATAGTGTGAAAGGCCCAAATACAGAGCTAATTGTTGGTGGTTATATAAAACCTGGAGAACAACAAATTAATGTTACAAATGTACGGAATGCTTTGTCTCCATTACCGATCGGAACATATAAAATTTACGTTTCAAATGATGATGGTTCTAAGGGGCAATTCAAAGTTTCAGTAAAATCTATGAATTAAATTTAAAACGCTTTGTTTTTATGTTGATTGAATCTTTACTTATTGGAAAGAAACTAAATTGAATTGAGAATTACCGATAAAAATAAAAACGAGCATCTTATCTAATTGTGAGAGGATGCTCGTTTTTTGCTATTAAACAAAAAACAATTACTTCCAACCACTTATCAATACATTTTGATATTTCCATTGCTAATCTACTAGTTTGTGTCAACGAGAGAATGTCTACTATAAAAGATAATTATTTACATTGTTTAATAATTACTTAATATATTATTAAGTTGGTTACCTTACAAAAATGTAAGGTTATTTCAATTGACACTCATATATATAAGTAACTATACTAGTTACACAATGTTGGTGAATATATTTAATAGTTTCAATCTATAAGTGTATGTCTGAAGATTCTTTTCGGAATAATAGTTCGATTTAAATTTATTCATTTGTAATATAGTGTTAGTGCCAACGTAATCTATTCTTTATTCTAAGGAGTATTATTTAAAGATTAACTATAAATGATGTATTTACTAACTTGTAATAAATTTTTAGAGGTGCTAAATTTTGAAGAACAAATTAATTGCTACAGGAATTCTTGCTGGAAGTCTACTATCTTATTCTTCTAGTATTTTTGCAGATACTCACAAATTCCCAGATGTTCCTGCATGGGCTGACAAATCAGTTACTTATTTAGTTGATAAGCAAGTATTGAGTGGTTATCCAGATGGAACTTTTGGTTCAAATGACACATTAGATAGAGCTTCTGCAGCAACCATTATGACAAAGGCTCTTGGTATACACATTGATTTAAATGCAAAACCATCTTTTAAAGATTCACAAAACCACTGGGGAACTCCTTATATTGCCGCAGCTGAAAAGGCAGGAATAATTAAAGGTGAAGGAAATGGAATATTTAATCCTTCTGGAAAAGTTACTCGTGCTGCTATGGCTACTATGCTAGTGAATGCATATAAACTACAAAATAAAAGCACTAACAATGGACAAAGTAAATTTGAAGATTTAAAGGGACATTGGGGTGAAAAGTTCGCAAATACCTTAATTAATTTAAAAATTTCAGTTGGTACAGATAATGGTTGGCAACCAAATAGATTCATAACACGTGCTGAAGCTGCACAACTAACCGCAAAAACAGATATGCTTCAATATAGTCAAAGTAATCCTTTAGAAAATAAAGCAATAATTATTGATCCCGGACATGGCGGCGAAGACCCTGGAAAAAACACAAAGGGATTACCTGAAAGTAAGATTGTACTAGACACTTCTTTACGTCTACAACAATTGCTTGAAAAACATACTCCATTTACAGTTTTACTAACTCGTGAATCTGATACTAGACCTGGACATGATCAAAAAAGCTCTTTACAGGAACGTGTTAAGTTTGCTAAGCAAAATCAGGGTGATATCTTTATAAGTATTCATGCAAATGCTTTTAACGGTAATGCAAAAGGGACAGAAACATACTACTATAAATCTTCTAAATCTGAAAAAACAAATCCTCATGTGGAAGAAAGTCGTGTTTTAGCTGAAAAAATTCAAACACGATTAGTAGACGCACTTCAAACACGTGATAGAGGTGTTAAACATGGAGATCTTCATGTTATAAGAGAAAATGACATGCCAGCTGTGTTAACGGAACTTGCTTTTATAGATAATGGTATCGATTATAGTAAGTTATCTACAGAAAACGGAAGGCAGATTGCAGCAGAAGCCATTTATGAGGGGATTTTAGATTATTATGAATGGAAAGGAAATAATGTATCTGAATATAGGTTGCAATAAGTAAATGAAAATATAGTAATTCTCGAAATAAAGAATTCTATAATTTTTTTGCACTTTTTTAAACAAGAATTTTAAATATGTATTTAAAATTCTTGTTTAAATCGTTATTATGTGTTTTAATAATATTGATAATAGTTATCAGTAAAAAAGAGATGGAAATTAGCAAAACAAGTGTTGATAGTTATTGTCATAAAGATTAATAAATTTCTACATTGTAACGTTATGAACCTATCTCTAGTATTGAGAGCTAAAAATAATACGTTTATATCTTATAAATGTTTAAAAAGGAGTGGTTGTCTGTATGAAAAAAGCAAATGGAATAGCTAAAAGTGTTGCGGTAGCGTCCGTTATTATGTCTGGATCACTTGGTTTACAAGCAACATCTGCATTTGCAGATTCTAAAGGAACTGTAGAAAATCTTCAAAATGGTGGAAAAGTCTATAATAGTTTTAAAACTACTTATGACATGAAGCAGAATATCAAAAATTCAATAAAGGTTTCTTTTATTGAGGATCCTTACGCAGACAAAAAGATTGCAATTGTTACCACTGATGGTAGTAATATAGATGCTAAATATACAATTAATGGCGGATACTATAACGCAGGTTTAAAATGGCCATCGGCGTATCATACGGAAGCAGAAATAACAAGTGGTGATAGCGCTCAATTTCATAAAGCTGCCCCAGTTAATACAATGACTTCAGCAAAGGTTACTTCCGAGGTTGGGTATACACTTGGTGGAAGTGTTAAAGTTGGAGTAAATGATAAAGGACCCAATGCCGATGCGAGTATTACGGGTAGCTTTGCTTGGAAAGAAAGTGTATCTTACGATCAAGTAGACTATAAAACGGTATTAGAGACTCACACAGATAAAAAATTAAATTGGAAAGTAGGATTCCAATCATTTAATTACCCGGAGTGGGGAATTTATAATCGTGATTCATTTAATACTTTCTACGGTAATCAACTATTTATGAAATCACGTAGTTATAATGAAGGAATGAATAATTTTGTTTCAAAAGATACAGTACCAGCTTTAACAGGGTATGGTTTTTCTCCTAATGTAGTAGCGGTTATTACTGCTGATAAAACAGAATCTACATCAAATTTAAAAATAACAAATCGTAGAATTTCAGATCAGTACAATATTGAATGGGTAAGTTCAAAATGGTGGGGAACAAATAATAAAGATACATATAATGAGTTCTTTACAAACAACTATAAATTAGACTGGAAAAACCATCAAGTTACTCTTGATAACCAAAAAGCCCTTGAAGAACAAATGAGTAGTATCAACAATGTGAATAATCAACTTAACAAAGGAAAAGGGAAATTATCTTTTTCAATGAATGGAAGCCAACTCAAAGCGACATCTAGCAATGCTGGTTATGGTATCAGTTACGAAGATAAAAATTGGGGTATCTTTGTAAATGGTGAAAAGGTCTACACGTTTAATGAAAAAACAACTGTAGGCAATATCTCAAATGACATTAACAAATTAAATATCAAAGGACCTTATATTGAGATTAAACAAATCTAATCAGTAAATGAAGTACAATTGATGGATAATTATTTCATCAAAATATGAGTATAAAGATTTATTTTAAATCTGCATAATGTAATGAAAGGACCAAAGTTTATCTGTAAAAACAGATAAACTTTGGTCCTTATTATTTTTTGTTCATTCTTATACTCAATTAGAAAGGAGCGTGAAGTATTTGAAAGTTGTTCATGCTACACAGCGGGATGTCGTTTTAAGTATGGTGTTTATTTTTATTTCATTTTTAAATGAATTCTTTGTATGATGACCTAGGATAGGAGAGTTTCGGGAGATGTTTCTTTTTGAGGCTTACGTTGTGTGGTGAATAGTTTAAAGTAATCAAGACTTCATCGGTTGTTAAGTTAATACTTTAAATATATAATTAAATTTCATTAAAAAGATACTCTATTCAAAGTCCTTATTGGATTTTTGAAGTGAAATATATATTATTTGAGGTGTGTGAAATGGGGAAATCTCGAGAGCAGACGATGGAAAATATTTTGAAAGCTGCTAAGAAAAAATTTGGAGAGCGTGGTTATGAAGGTACGAGCATACAAGAAATTGCAAAAGAAGCGAAAGTGAATGTTGCTATGGCTTCTTACTATTTTAATGGGAAAGAAAACCTATATTATGAGGTGTTTAAGAAATATGGCCTTGCTAATGAGTTACCTAATTTTCTTGAGAAGAATCAATTTAATCCTATTAATGCTCTAAGAGAATATTTAACAGTCTTTACTACACATATAAAAGAAAATCCTGAAATTGGCACATTAGCATATGAGGAGATTATTAAGGAAAGTGCAAGATTAGAAAAGATTAAACCGTATTTTATAGGTAGTTTTGAACAGTTAAAAGAAATATTGCAGGAGGGGGAAAAACAAGAAGTATTTCATTTTTTCTCTATAAATCATACGATACATTGGATCACTTCTATTGTTTTATTTCCAAAGTTTAAAAAGTTCATTGATTCTTTAGGACCAAATGAAACGAATGATACAAATTATGAATGGATGCCAGAAGACTTGGTGAGCAGGATTATTTCTGCTTTAACAGATAAGCCTAACATGTAAATTATTCATTGTTTATGAATTTTAATTTTCCTATTAAAAAGCTTAATTTCTCAATGTATTGTAGAGGAATTAGGCTTTTTTGGACACTTCATTCTTAAATTGTTTTATGATTTATTGTTTATTACATTTGAAATGACTTTTAATGTGTATAAGCACGTGATAAGTAAATTAAATAAACAAAGGCCCTGTAAAAAATACAGGGCCGGATACAGGGTTAAGGGAACGCATAGTTTCTTAGTAATATAGTAGCATAAACTTTTCATGTGACTACATAAGAGTTTTGACAAATTTAAGAACAAGATAGAGAGTTTTTAAGAATAAATACAGTACTGAAAATCAGGATTGTGATTTAAATATTTGCGTGGTTATATGGTTAAAAAACAGATGAGTATTTTAATCATAATAACTTTTAGGAATGTATATTGAAGAAATATTTTTTGATTAGGTTAAAAGAGAACTCTGTCAATTTAATATACGTTATATCCAAATAACTTTAGATTTTCTCCAGATTCTGAAATAATCTTCTCAAATCGTAATCCTACTTTTTCTAAAAGCTTTCCTGAATTGATGTTATCGATAGTAGTAATTGCTACTATTCGTTTCAGTCCGAGCTGTTGTACACCGTATTCGATTACCGCAGAAGCTGACTCGTAGCCATACCCCTTTGAACGAAATTTCTCTAAAAAGGCAAAACCGATATCAACATCTTCTAATGAATCTCTTTTAATAAGGCCGCACATACCAAGTGGTGTGAGATCCTCTTTTCGTTCAACTAAATAAAGACCAAAGCCCATTTTATTATACATATCTACGGGTCCGTTTAAGATGTATTTTTGGGCATCTTCTAAATTTCTAATGCCTTTATCACCGATAAATTGAATCCATGCAGGATCATTTACTAGTTCAAGAATAAATGGAGCATCTTTAATTTCGAACCAGCGAAGAACGAGGCGTTCAGTTTCAAGAACTATCAATCTATTGCACCACCTTTAAAAGTTATAACAATTAGTATGGATTGTGTAATGCAAAAGTGCAACATATTTTAATGGGGCTTTGTTTGTTCACATAAAGTTCGTTTGTTTTGTATAAAAGGATATTTTATAATTAGATTTGATTGTAAAGAGTGAGATGCTTATACAATGACTCCTAGGTGACTAGGAGTTTTTACTATATAACTATCATTATTACTAAATATGACACACTACACATTCTACTCAAGGAGGTACATAATGAAGAAATTATATAATGCATCGTTTACGTATTTGATTATCGGTTTATTATCAGGAATTTTCGCTAGGGAGTATGGAAAGTATAAGGGGATTGTAGGATCTACTTTGTTAAATCTTTTGCATACACATACACTTGTACTTGGCTTTTTCTTCTTCTTAATTGCTTTAGGATTAGCAAAAGTATTCGCGTTTCATGAAGCGAAAAGTTTTAATAAGTGGTTTGTTGTACATAATATCGCATTAATTTTAATGTTAGGTTCATTGGCAGCAAGAGGGCTTCTTCAGTTAAATGGAGCGGACTTTAAAGGGTTAACTTATATTGTTGGTTTTTCTCATTCGTTGATGGCAGTTACTTTAATTTGGTTTATGTTGTTAATAAAGAAGTCGTTTAAAATATAGTTTTATAGAAAAGAACTTGCAATATTTATTGCGAGTTCTTTTTGTTTATTCGACAGTAGGAAACGAATTTTATATGTATAAAACTTGAATTATTTAATTTTTCGGATTATTATGTATAAAATAGTTAACATATTTTGTAATTCGAATGTATAGAAAGAAGGAGAGTGTACAATGGGCATAACGGTAGAGCGTTTAGTAAATGAATTAAAGGGAGTACTTCCCGAAGATCGAGTAGTTGTAAATACGACAGTAAGAGAGTTACATAGTAAAGATGAATCTTATCATACTAGTAGTTTACCTGATGTAGTTGTTTTTCCGAAAACGACTGAAGAGGTTAGTAGAATAATGAAAGTGGCGGGTGAGCATAAAAAACCTGTCGTTCCTTTTGGGGTAGGCTCTAGTTTAGAAGGACACGTTATTCCATATGAAAAAGGAATTACAATGGATTTTTCTCTTATGAATAAAATACTCGAAATAAGAGAGAAAGATTTTCTTGTGAGAGTACAGCCGGGAGTGACTCGCTCTCAGCTTAATAAAGAATTGAAAAAGTATGGATTGTTTTTTAGTGTAGATCCAGGTGCAGATGCAACGTTAGGTGGAATGGCTGCTACAAATGCAAGCGGAACGACAGCGGTGAAGTATGGGGTAATGCGTGATCAAGTTCGTGATTTAGAAGTTGTTCTTGCTGATGGAGAAGTAATACATACCGGGAATTTAGCGGCGAAGTCATCATCAGGTTATCATTTAAATGGTATTTTCGTAGGTTCAGAAGGGACGCTTGGATGTTTTACGGAATTAACTGTAAAAGTATACGGTATACCAGAACATGTTATGGCCGCGAGAGCGTCGTTTCCGGCTATAAATGATGCAGTAGAAGCTGTTATTAACATACTGCAAGCCGGTATTCCGATTGCGAGAATTGAACTCGTTGATGAACTATCTATGAAACAAGTCAATCATTACAGTGAAACAAGTTACAGAGAAGAACCTACATTGTTTTTAGAGTTTCACGGTAATGAAGCAGGGCTAAAGCAAGATATTGAATTTACGAAGGAAATTGTTTTTGATCATAAATGTAAAGAAGTTGCTTTTGAAACGGAAACTGCAGCGAGAAATAAATTATGGGATGCACGGCATAACCTAGCATACTCTTACGTTCATAGTTATCCTGGCAAAAAACTTATGAGTACAGACGTATGTGTACCAATTTCAGAATTGGCTGGGGCAATTCAACATGCGAAAGAGACATTAGATAAGGTTGGCCTTGTTGGCGGTATTCTTGGCCATGTAGGAGATGGGAATTTCCACGTGCTCTTAATGGTTGATCCAAACGATAAAGAAGAAGTGGAAAAGGCAGACGAAATAAATGAAAGTATCGTTTTATATGCTCTTAAACGAGGGGGAACGTGTACGGGAGAACATGGCGTTGGAATCGGAAAACGGAAGTATCAAGAAGAAGAACATGGGGCGGCATTACTCGTAATGGAAAAAATAAAAAAAGCTCTTGATCCGCAAAACATTTTGAATCCGAATAAAGTTTTTCAGTTGAAGGATAGGGGATGATGGGGTGAAAGTACTAGAAGCGATAAGTAATATAGCTGGAAAGTATTTTGCATTTTGGGTTATTTGTATTGCAGCTATTGCATATTTCATTCCTGGACCATTTCTCGGGTTAACTAGTTACATAACAATTTTACTCGGGGTTGTAATGTTTGGGATGGGATTAACACTAAAAGCTGTTGATTTTAAAATCATTGCTACAAAACCATTGCCAGTTATTATCGGTGTATGTGCTCAGTTTATCATTATGCCACTTGTCGCATACGTACTAGCCTACGTTATGAATCTGCCAGCTGAGTTAGCAGCTGGATTAGTGTTACTCGGTTCAGTACCGGGTGGCACTGCATCAAATGTTATGGTTTATTTAGCAAAAGGGAACTTAGCGTTGTCTATTGCAATGACGTCATTATCAACGTTACTAGCACCAATTGCTACACCTCTTATTTTATTATTACTTGCGGGACAATGGATGCCAGTGAATGCTATTTCTATGTTTCTTTCTATCGTACAAGTTATTATCCTACCTATTATTTTAGGATTAGTAGTGAAGAAGTTTTTCCCTACAACTGTTACGAAAGGAATGACTGTTATTCCTTTAATATCAGTTGTAGCAATTATCATTATAGTTTCAGCGGTGGTTTCAGCGAATGTAAGTAGCATTACTTCTTCAGGTCTTCTTATCTTTATCGCCGTTATGCTTCATAATGCATTTGGTTTTTTACTCGGATATATAACAGCGTTCGTACTGAGACTAGACGAAGGGACAAGAAGAGCTATTTCAATAGAAGTAGGAATGCAAAATTCAGGCTTAGGTGTTGCGCTGGCAACAGCACATTTTGGACCAGCCGCTGCACTTCCAAGTGTATTAGCAGCAGTATGGCATAACATTGCAGGACCGATTTTAGCAACCATCTGGTCAAAAAATGCAAAGAATACTTTCAGTGATGAAAATTTATCGGTAAATATAGAAAAATAGGAATGATAAAGAATGCAAAAACGTATTGTACATTTTGAAGGACTTGTTGTTTTCTTAGCTACGATCTATACATATTCGATATATGAATATAGTTGGATTATATTTTGGGTATTCCTTTTAGCACCGGATTTATCAATGTTAGCGTACGGTATAAATAATCGTGTTGGTGCTAAAATTTATAATATATGTCACACATATATTATATCTATATTAATAGCTATCATAGGTGTCTATTTTAAGATAGATACCGTTATAATGATTGGCTTAATATGGACAGCACATATTGGGATGGATCGAATGTTTGGATATGGATTGAAATATGAGACGGATTTTAAAGATACTCATATTCAAAGGTTGTAAATTGTATTGGGAAGAGGGATATATTGAAACAGAGAATTACTATTGAAGAATATAACACCAAATGGGAAGGTGAATTTAATAAGCTACAAACTCTCATTAACGATGTAATGGAAGACAGCATTTTATCCATTGAACATGTTGGAAGTACATCTATTAAAGGACTTGCATCGAAGCCAATATTAGATATTGATATAGTAATAGAAGAGTACAAAATTTTTCCTGGAGTAGTAAAAAAGCTTGAAGCCATAGGATACTATCATCAAGTGGAATGGAGCTTTAAAGGAAGAGAGGCGTTTGGCAGAAAGGATGCTTTCGTTCCTTGGGGCGGGGAAAGTACAGTTTGGATGCAACATCATTTGTATGTATGTGACCAAGATAGCGAAGAGCTAAGAAGACATATAGTATTTCGGGATTACCTTCGTGAACATGAAGATGTTGCTTTTGAATATGGACGTTTAAAGGAAGCGTTAGCAAGAGAGTCAAAAAGTAGAACGAGCTATAGTAAAGGTAAGACGGAATTTATTACAAATATATTAGAAAAGATAAACTAAGGCAGCATGGAATACATGCTGCCTATTCTTTTGAAATAGAACGCTGCCATTATAAAACAAATACAAACTGGCCCTGTTGAATGCTACGAGACTTAAATATAATGAGAAATAAAAGACCGGAAAAGAGGGAGATTATGTACATACCAAAATATTTCGCAATACAAGATGAAGAGATGAAGTACGAAATAATGGAACAAAATAGCTTTGCGACATTATTTTCTCAACATAACGGGGAACCATATGCAACGCATTTACCGTTGTTATTAAATAGGGAGACTCTTACTTTACATGGTCACTTCGCACGGCCGAATGAACAGTGGAAAGATAGTGGAAATCAGCAAGTACTAGCTATATTTCAAGGGCCGCATAGTTATATCTCTCCGTCATGGTATGAAACAAACAATGCAGTACCAACATGGAATTACGTTGCTGTACATGTATACGGTGAATTAGAAATTGTTGAGGATGAACAGGAATTAATAGACTCTCTTCAAAAATTAGTACATAAATATGAAGATTCAAAGAGCACGTACTCACTAAACGATGTAGATCCGAATTATATGGCAGGATTAAGTAAGGGGATAGTTGGTTTTAAAATTAAGATTAGTAAAATAGAAGGAAAAGCGAAGTTAAGTCAAAATCATTCTGTAGAGAGACGGAATGTAGTTGTGGAGGAACTTGAGAAAGTTGGTAGTGAGGGGAGTAGGGGGATTGCGGAGTTGATGAGAAGTTTTTTGTAATAAGTAAGAGGGGCGATGAAAGAATCTTTTAATTTTATCAAAAAAATATGGGTTTAATAATGAGGGAGTGAGTATATTAGTCAAAGCATTTAGAGTTGAATGTTATTAAATGAATTCCCACTAAAAAGAAAGCTGTGTTTATATAAGCTTCTTTTTTAGTGGGAATTGCAAAAGTATTTCATAAAATCTTATAAAAATCAACCACCACCGTCGCCTTCTGATAACATAACTCTTTGTATGTCAGAATTTTTAGATGAATTGTCACTTACTACATTAGTTGTTAAAGTTAATAGAGTGATAATTCCCATCAGACTCAATAGTATTTTTTTCATTTTAATGCTCCTTTCTCAAAAGATTTTTGTCTTGCTTGTAATGCTAAATAAAAATATTCACTTGCTTTAGAGTGTTGATTTTCTTCATGAAATTTAGTTGCTAGAGTTTCATAATACTCTTGAACATTATCATATAGCTCTTCGTTATTAAAATAAGAAATTCCTGCTAGAATTACTTTTTCTAACTCTTCAGCTGGTGAATTATTGTTCATTTCTCTTAAAATGAAATTACGATGTTGATATTCTTTTTGTTCTAATTTATTACAAATATTTATTCCTTTTTCAATTAGATCATGAGCGATATCAGGCTGATTTATTTTGTAATGTTCTTTTGCTTTAACATAGATAGCTTTATAGTGAGTTGGAGACTGTTCAACAACTTCCGAAAGATAACGAATAGCTAAAGCGGAGAGATTTTGTGTTGCATACATCCATCCTAAGTTGTGTCGAACCATTAAAATAAATCTTTTTTCGCTGATTTTTTGGAATTGATCCATTGCAGCTGTAAAGTGCTCTTCGGCTAGTTCCCATTCTTTTAAATATGTGCAGGCTAGGCCTAAAATGTTATCACAAAAAGCCGTATTCAGTTCATATCCAGATTGATTAGAAAACATATCTTTAGCTTTTGTTACTTCTTTGATAGCTTGAAGTGCTTGTTGATTATCGTAGTAAGAATACCCTAGTTTATAATAGAATTCCGCCTTTTCAAGTTCATCGGGAACATATTGAAGCGAAGCTTCGGCTTTATAATAATGCTCTTTTGCTAGTACATAGTTTCCGACTGCGTCAGAATGAATTGCTTTAAAGAAATGGTAGTAATATGATAAGAAATTATTTGTTGGGATTTCAAATGATTCAACTTGATTAAAACTAGCTTTAGATACACCTAAGTTATCAATTAAATAGTTATAACGAAAGTCTAATAAAGAATAATAAAGAATAATAAAGCAAAAGATTTTGATCTTGTCCAATCTCTTGAGAAGTAGTTTTTAATTCATTGATTTTAATATCTATTTGCTCTTTAAGGCGAGTTGCATTATTTATATGTCTAGATCGTATTTCTATGTACCATTCATTTAACAGTTGTGTGATTTGTTCACTTTTAGTGGATGTAAACATAAAAGCTCTTCCTTTTTTGAATATTCTTATAAAATATAATAACAGAAATGATACTACTTAAAAGTGGAAATATTATTTCTCAACATTTGTTAAGTAAGTTTATTATTAGGGTAATCGGAATAATTGGTATTATGTTTTGTTTCATTTCGTAAAGAAAAGAGGAAATAGTTATTCTAAAATAGAAAAGATATTTTGTTAGGGGTACAAATTATAAGTTGGAGTATAATTCCTTCATTCGTCAATGGTGAATAAAATAAAAATGTGCCTTCAATAATTGAAAGCACATTAAAAGATATTACACAATCAAGTCCCACAAAAAGTACGATAAGGACGATTCGTCGGCGCAGGTGGAACACAGTATTCTTCTTGATCTGTAGCATACGCATAAGGATTTGATAGAGCTTCAAGAAGTTTCTCCATTACGCTATAGTCGCTATTTGTGACAGCTGCTTCTAGTGCTTCTTCTACGCGATGGTTCCTTGGGATGATGGATGGATTATTATTTTTCATCATTTCGTAGGCGTTTTCTTTCAATTCTTCTTGTTTTTCTAATCGAGATTGCCATAGTTTGTACCATTCTTTAAATTCTGGACTTTCAAATAGAGCTGTATTTTCGATCGTATGAAGAGTTAATGAACGGAATGTATTTGTGTAATCTGCTTTATGTTTCTCCATCATTTTTAAAAGTTGCTCAATAAGTGATTGATCTTGTTCCTCACTGCTAAATAGTCCTAATTTCTTTTTCATTCCAATGAACCACTGGTTTTCATATTGTACGCTAAATTTTGAAATTTCGTCTTGAGCAATTTTTAATGCTTCTTCTTCATCTTCGTGTAGAATCGGTATTAAAGATTCAGCTAGTCGCGCGAGATCCCATGCGGCCATATATGGCTGATTTCCATATGCGTAGCGACCTTGTGTATCGATTGAGCTAAATACAGTTCCTTGGTCGTAATTGTCCATAAATGCACAAGGGCCGTAATCAATTGTTTCTCCACTAATCGTTATATTGTCAGTATTCATTACACCATGGATAAATCCAACAAGTTGCCATTTAGCGATGAGACTTGCTTGTTTCTTTATAACTTCTTGTAGTAATGCAGTATATCGGTTTTCATGAGCTTCAATTTCTGGATAATGCCTTTTTATTGTATAGTCAGCTAGTGATTGAAGATCCTCGGTAGAACCACGAGCTGCAGCATATTGAAATGTGCCGACGCGTATATGGCTGCTTGCTACTCTAGTTAAAATTGCTCCAGGTAACTTTGTTTCACGATATGTTGGCTCGCCTGTTGTGACAACTGCTAAACTGCGGGTAGTCGGAATATCAAGTGCATACATTGCTTCACTAATAATATATTCACGTAGCATTGGACCAAGTGCAGCACGACCATCACCGCGGCGTGAATACGGAGTAGGGCCAGAACCTTTCAGTTGAATGTCAAAACGTTTTCCTGAAGGTGTAATTTGTTCGCCAATTAAAAGAGCACGACCGTCGCCTAACATATTAAAATGTCCGAATTGATGACCGGCATATGCTTGAGCTAATGGATGAGCTCCTTCTGGGAGTGCATTACCAGCGAAAATAGCAATTTCAGCTTCCTTTTTCAATTCTTCAGGATTAAAGCCAAGAGATATTGCTAGTGAATGATTTAGTTTAACTAGCTCCGGTGAATTTACTGGAGTAGGGGGGATTTCTGTATAAAATGATTGTGGTAAAGTCTTATAACTATTATCTAAATTCCAACCAGCTTCATTATTTTTAGTCATTTTATCTCCTCCTTGTTTATTTTTTATTATGTATTTGTACGTATGTATTCTTTGTAAAGTTAGCTAAAAGTATAATATGATATTTCCCCTTGCAATCTATTGTAAGGACTTCATTGCCCTATGTCTATTTAACAGCAAATATAAAACTCCATTTTAAAAAAATGGAGTTTTTATTATTACTTAATTTTTACGATTATTTTTCCTTTTGCTCTTCCAGCCTCTGAATATTCCATTGCTTTTTGAGCATCTTGAAAAGGGAAAACTCGATCGATTACCGGTTTGATTTTTCCATCTTCAATATAATTTGCGATAGTACGTAATTGATCTCCGCTTGGTTTCATAAATAAAAATGAATATTGCGCATTATGCTTTTTTTCAAGTGCAGTAAGTTTTTTGCTTGCTAATGAAAATAAGAGTGTTTTAAAAAATCCAGAACCAAATTCTTTACCGAATCGAGCATTCGGCATACCTGAAACGGAAACAATGTTGCCACCGCTTTTTATAATGTTGAATGATTTTTCAAGTGTTGTACCGCCGATTGTATCAAAAACTGCATCATAATTTGTTAGTATATCTTCAAATTTTTCTGTTTTGTAATTAATAATTTCATCTGCGCCAAGAGATTTTACTAAATTCGCACCAGCTTCACTTGCAGTCGTTGTAACGGTAGCACCCATTATTTTTGCTAACTGAATTGCGAAAGTACCAACACCACCAGATCCAGCGTGAATTAAAATCTTTTGCCCTTTTTTTAGTTGCATGATGTCATGTAATGCTTGATATGACGTTAAGCCAACGAGAGGAATAGACGCCGCTTCCTCAAAACTTAAATTCTCTGGTTTTAAAGCTATATCATCCTCATGAATGGCTATATATTCCGCGAAAGTACCGATCTTATTTTTTCTTGGACGTGCATATATTTCATCGCCGACTTTAAAGTGAGTTACTTTTGATCCAACCTGCACGATGACACCGGAAAAGTCATTACCAAGGATTAGGGGCATTTCATATTTAAGTAACAGCTTCACTTTTCCATCGCGTATTTTAAAGTCAATCGGGTTAATACTAGCTGCATGAATTTCTGCGAGCACTTCATGCTCATTTATTTCAGGAGTAGGTACCTCTGCCATACGCATTGGGACTTTTCCATACTTGTCAATTATCATTGCTTTCATTTCTTATCCCTCCAAATTTCAATAAAAGTTGTGCAATAGCTTTTCAATATCTAATACAAGATTTTTTAATAAACTTAATTTTGTACGTATATCAATATAATAAAAGTTTTTTGTACCTTCTTTTCGCATTAAAATAATACCGGCTTCTCGTAAAATTCTAAGGTGATGTGATACTGCTGGTCGAGAAAGGTGTGTTTGTTTCGTAATTTCTCCTACACGTAATCCGGTTTGACATTCCGTTTCCATGAGAACTAACAAAATAGCTTGACGTGTTTCATCGCCAATTGCCAATAATACTTTTTGAGAATCAACAAAATCTTTTTTTATAACATTTAATTGTTCTTGTTTATTCATTTCAATCACTATACCTCCTGGTAATGAGTCGAAAGGTTTAAGATGATGAACCATTACTTCGATACGGTAATGCTACATGATTGTTGAATGAGCTGCAATATTGGGAAAGAAAATCGAGACGAATGAATTTTTTATGTTGAAAATGATAGGGGGATAGAAAAAGATTACATACCAGAATGGATAAAGTTTTAAAAAAGAAAATGATTTAATAATACGTTGTTTCCAGATGAGGATGGTTAAGCCATTGGGCAAAAAATTAAGCGGTCGTAACCCTGTATAATTTTTAGGGTTACGACCGCTTATAATGTTTTCATTATTTTGGTGTCTACTAAAGCGAGTTCTTTCGTTTTACTTTTTCATACACGCATAATTCAAGCGGATTATATTTGTATGAAAAAGTAAAAGTAATTTGGGGCGTAATCTATCTATATGATAATTTAATATGAAATATAAGTCTATATCTTTGTTGCTTTTTTGATTATATTTATATCACTGAGCTCAGAACAATGATGTGGGGGATAAATATATGAAATCGAATGATGTACCAGTTTTAATTGTTGGAGGGGGATTATCGGGGTTAGCATCTGCGTTATTTCTTGCAAAACATAATATTGATTATTTACTTATTGAAAGGCATCTGTCTACTGCAATTCATCCAAAAGCAGGTGGAATCACTTTTCGTACGATGGAGTTATTTCGAGAATTGGGTTTAGAACAAAGAATTAGATCGGCGGGTAAAGCGTTAGAAAATTGCCGAGGAAGAATAGCGGTTCATACAATAGCTGAGGCGAGTAAGGAAGCGTTGGCAAAAATGAGGGCGACTCAGTATGGAAACGATGAAAAGTTACTTCAAAAGGTAGAAGAGATTAGTCCATCAAAACAAACTGCTTGTTATCAAATAATTTTAGAAGAGATGATGTTGCAAGAAGCGAAAACATTAGGCGGAGAATTATCCTTTTATCATCAATTAGTTTCTTATGAACAAAATGAGCACGAAGTAATAGCAACGATTCGGAATCGCGAAACGGAAGAAGAAAGTATTATTCATTGTGACTATGTAATTGCAGCTGATGGTGCAAAAAGTAAAATACGTGAGCAGCTAGGGATAAGTACGGAGGGAAGAGGTACAATCGGTGGCTATTATATGAATATTTATTTTGAAGCGGATTTAAGTGAGTTTATACAAGGAGATGCATTTGGTTTTTCTATGGTACTTCATCCGGAAGTTCTTGGTGCACTTATTCCAGTCGATAACGCAAGAAGATGGATTTATCATGTATCCTACGATCCATTAAAAGGAGAGGGGCCAGAGGATTTCACGATAGAACGTTGTAAACAAATTATTCAAACCGCAATAGGAAGTACAAATGTTAAGTCAGAAATAGTAAGTGTTTTACCGTGGGAGGCGACTGAAAGTACTGCTACAAAATTTCAAGATAATCGCATTTTTTTAGTTGGCGATTCTGCACATATTATGCCGCCAACGGGTGGGTTTGGTTCAAATACAGGGATACAAGATGCGCACAATCTAGCTTGGAAATTAGCGGCTGTTATAAAAGGGAAAGCACAACCAAAATTGTTAGAAACATATCATGAAGAGAGATACCCTGTTGCAAAATTAACGACAGATTATGCGAGTAGTTTACTGTTTCGTGCTGCTAATAGGGAGGAAGGTAATTTGAATATCATGGACGGTTTAGCTGTAACTGTTGGGTATCAATATAGTTCAGAGGCGATTATAGATGACTTAGTTACCCCGCATAGAATGGATATAGTACAGTTGAACGGAAGACCTGGAACGCGAGCACCACATTTTCTTGGAATGTATGAAGGGCAGAAGGTTTCTATACTAGACTTATTCGGTAATGATTTTGTATTACTTACTGGAGTAGAAAATGCTTCTTGGGCTGAACCAGCACATACTGTTTCAGCTAAATTAGGAGTAAATATAAAAGTGTATCGCGTTGGTTTAAGTGGAGACTTTATTGCTCAAGAAGATATTTTTAGCAAATTATATGGTATAGAGAATGACGGAGTTGTATTAATTAGACCAGATGGCTTCATAGGATGGCGTTCGGTAAAAGAGGTAGTAAATCCAGATGTAGTGCTTGGAGAGGTTATGGGTAATTTATTATGTGATGTTTAAGTAACTACGGAAGTATTGTCTTATATAGGACGATACTTTTATTTTTTTAGTTTGCAAAATAAAAATTGTGTAGTGAAGAGACATTATTATGATAAAAATATATGTGAATTAATTCCCTTTCCTTTTGTTGTTATTAGAATTTTTTTAGTTTTTAGTTATAAGTGTGGGTAATTACTAGATTGAATCATTTGTTTATTGTATTATATTTCCTAGAGATTACATACTACATTTCCTTTAGCCGAAGTAAAGCAAATAGACGATGTAAAAAGACATATTTTATCACCAAAAGAAATTCTTTAAGATTCATTGAAATTAAAAACAAATGCTTTAGGCTATGCATCAATTGGGATTGGCTCTACTGCTGTTAGTGAACGGACTGGTGCTGCAATAGGGGGACCAATTGGCACTATAGTTGTGGTTGGCATTTGGTTTGGTGCTTCTGTATTTTTAGGTATGTTAACTGATGGAATCAAATTTAACAAAGGTGATTGAAATCATGATGGTAAACAGGATTCGATAAAAGATAGAGTTAAATCTGGAATCGGAGCAGCTTTAGATAAAATTTTTTAGTTTTGGGAGATTAATATGGAAAAATACCACGGAAAAAGCACAGAACAAATTATTCGGAAATTGATGCCTGACAGTGTAAAATCGAGTGTCGTTATGGTGTGGGTAGTTATTAATTTTATGATTTTAACCCCATTTTTATTTCCTCCAACCTTTACTATATACTTATATATAATTTTACCTTTTCTTTTGACTGCTAATATATGGGGGGTATGGGTATTTTTTTGTAAACCAAATGAGCTAAGGTTGGTACACATTTTATATAATGGATTTATGGGAATAACTTTTTCCTTTGGAAGCTTTATAGTGATTCAAAAGATTGCATATACTTTTATTAAAATTGAAACGCCTCTATTTTTTATTGTTACTTTTGTGCTTTACATTTTTACAATTTATAAATTGATTTCTATTGGAATGAAAAGTTTTTTAAAGCGATTAAACAATGAAGAAAATGACAATATAAAAATTTCTCCAATTGTTTATTTTTCAGGATTGGGATATATTATTGGACAGATATGTATAGGTTCATTATCACAAAATGCTTTAGCGACGGTCTTAATTTTAGTCTTTTCTTTATTGGCTGTTGTGCTTAGTATATCTGGAGTGTATATATGGGTATATATTGATTTGAAGAGGAAGGAAATGGATGGGATGCATAATGGACAAATATAATGGCAACAACATAGTTGATTGCATGCGAATATTAATACCATTTGATATAAGGAATGTTGTAGGGGCGTTTATGTGGGTTTTCATGAATTTTCTTCTACTTATCATTTTATTTATATTTCCACCGTACAATATATACTCTTACGTAGCTTTACCATTTTATGTGATATGTAATCTATGGGGAATTTGGGTTTCTATTTATAAGCCTCGGCAGCCTCAATTGCAACATTTATTATATTCTGGATTTGTTTCATTAAGTATTTCATTTTGTAGTTTTATAGCTGTGCAAAAGTTAGCTTACGAATTCGTAGAAATAGAGTCCCCTTTATTTTTTATTTTATCGCTTATTGCATATAGTTTAATTGTTTATAAATCTGAATTATTTTGGATTAAATATTTTACAGCCCGCTTAAGGGGGACAACTAATCAAGATGTGAAAATTCCTAGAATTGTATTTTTTTCAAGTTTAGGTTATATGATCGGTCAAGTTAGTATTGGAATGTTGAGCCAAAAAGCTATGTCCATTTTATTAATCCTTCTCGCCTCATTTTTTTCCGTTGTGTTCTTAGCCCTAAGTACACATTTGTATTTTTACTTTGATTTTAGAAAACAAGGTATTACTTCGGGACATTTAAAGGAATTACATTCTCAAAAGAAGCCTAAACTGTCAAGGAAGGAAAGGAGACAATCCACGCCTACTTCAGGGCAGGTAAATATACCACATTCTCAAAAGAAACCTAAACTTGCAAGAAAGGGCATACGAAATATAATTAAGTAAAATCTAGATTTACGTAAATATCACGTCAAATGACAATTACTATAAAGAATCACAATAGAATTTTATTTCGTATGAATGAAAATATTCCATTAGTTCAACTACTTTGGTATTATCCGAATGAAAACAATGAGATTGTTGAATGGTCTGGCATTACACATGAGCCGAAAAGTGTAACGAATGAAGATTTTCAAGAAATTAAAAAGTATGCAGTCGGTATTGGGCCAAACTTACGTAATGACAACGGAGAACTAATTATTGATGAGTCATATATAAAAATGGCTCGGAAAAATAGACTGTTAATTCATCCGTATACAATTAATGAGAAACCAGATATGAGATTGTTAATTAAATGGGGTGCTACAGGAATGTTTACAAATTATTCAGATCGGTTACATAGTGTATTAAAAGAAAAATAAGTGAAATAGCATAAAAGGTATACCGGCGTTTTAGGTATACCTTTTTTCTATTATGCTAGATTATAGTAATAGGATACATATTCTTCTAGACCATGAACCTCTTTTTCAGGTGGCTCAATACCACCTTTTCTGCCGTAGCAAACATTTCTCAAGTATTCTCCAAAAATCATAGAGCGGCTTTTCTCATTTTCCATCCAATTATATCTATTAATTATAAACTCACCATCGAAACTGGTATCAAATGTATATGGGATACAAGTAATAGTTTTAGGTAAATGTTTTTTTAATACTCTATATTGCCGACCAGCGCCTAAGCTTTTGCATACAAATAGCAACCGGTTAATCTTTGTGAAATCAAAAATCTTTTTCGCTTCCATTACATTAGCGATAGAATGGAGGGAGTTTGTCTCGAAAATGATAGCATCTTTTGGTACACCATGTTCAATTAATTTATTTACAATTACTTCTGCTTCTGACAAATTCCCATAATTCCAACTTGGATGTTTCATACCATGTAAACTAGTACCACCTGTAACGATAATTTGATTTCCTAAACCTTGTCGATAAGCTTCTAGAGGAGTTTGCCAATTGCCAGGATGAGAACCGCCGAAAACGAAAATTGCATCACATTTTTGTGGTGCTATTTCTTTTAAAAAAGTGATTTCTGTAATTTGATCGATTTTTTTTTTCGTAAGGGTAGGGACATCAGGATATTTCGGGATTACCATTTGAAAACCTCCTATATAGTGAAATTCTAAATTCATTATATAGCGATTTTGTTAAATGAAAAAAGGGAAGCTTTTATTTTGAAAGTTCCCCTTTTAAGATAACTCTCCAACAAACAAAATCTGTTTTTCATAGATTGCACCCTCATCATAAATGATTTCTTGAAAGTGCAACCTTTGGAAAGTGGGATAAATTGAAATTCCCCATGTTTTCCAAAAATCAGGTTTATTTGAAAGAAGAATCCATTTTTGAAATTCACTATTTCTATTAAAAAAATTATGAAAGTAGTCATCATTTTTAAATATGATGATTTGAGAGCTCCATAAATTTTCTATAGAAATCAAAACAACAACTCGATATGTATGTGTATCGCTCGGTTTCATTTTTATTAAATGGTTTGCTTGATTTAATAAAGTTTGTATACACAATCGTTTTACTTTCCTAGGTGTTTTACGAGAATCGATAAAATCTTGCGAAACTGGTAAAGTCATATACCAATATTCATCGTTATAGAAAGCAGAAGGGAACGTTTTTGAATGTTCTTCAATTCGCTTTATCATCGTGTTAGTTTTACGCTTCATACCACGTATTTTCTTTTCACGCATTGTTAAATCATCTCCATAAATTTTTGTAATGCAGCTGAGTGAAATATATCTTTTCTAGTAATAAAAGTAGTAGGAACTTTTTTGAATCTATTTGGTAAAGGATTGAATGATACGTTATGTGCATGACCATTTAAAATAGATTTCAGCATAATTGCTACGCCCATGCCAGATTTTACACATGCAAGTATCGCTTCGATTGTTCCAAATTCTAATACTCGTTTAGGCGAGATCCCTTCTTCTTGAAGCCAGTCTTCTAATAACTTTCTATAATAGCAACCGTGACTAAAAGCGAGTAAATTCATGTCTTCTATGTCTTTAAGAGAGGATAAAGGTTTTTTACTAATGAGAACTAATTCTTCTTCACGAAATACACTTGTATGAAGTTCAGTATGCTGAGTAGAGCCAGCTATAAACGCTCCGTCTAGTTTTCGTTCTAATACAAGCCTAATTAGTTGTTTGGTCGTATTTGTTTCTAAAATCAATTCGACTTTTGGGTATTTCTCATAGTAAGCCGTTAATATAGAGGGGAGTCTTACCGCAGTTGTAGATTCTGTACATCCAATTTTTAAAGTGCCTTTTGGCTCGGTTCCATTATTTTGAACTGCTTTTATTGATTGATCCATTAAGTGGATAATTTGTTTGGCGTATGTTAATAAAATTTCACCGTTAGAGGTTAAAGTTACACCTTTTCCGTTTCGGTAAAATAAAGGCACACCTAATTCATTTTCTAGTTGTTTCATACGCATTGTTACGCCTGATTGTACATAGTTCAAATTTTTAGCTGCGTGAGAAATATTATTTTCCTTCGCAACTTCGTAAAATACAGTTAAATCTTTTATGTCCACGTATCATCCCTCCGAAAAGGTATCATTTTTTTTGATGGATTATATGATGAATCTTTATTTTATATGATATCAGAACTTTCATACAATGTAAGGGGATGGAGGGATTGTAATGTTAATGGAAAAGGGTGTGAATAGTACTTATAAGTGGATGATGTTAATTATTGCGACGATTGCTCAAACAACAGCGACACTTATAACGTATGGTGTAGGAGCTTTCGCTTTATTTTGGAAAGAAGAATATGCGCTTACGAATATGGAGAGTGGATTGTTAGTAAGTGTTGTAAATGTCGGACCATTATTTTGTATACTTTTTGTTGGGCGGCTACTTGATCAATATAATGAAAAATTGTTAATTTCTATAAGTTCATTTTTGCTAGGGAGTTCGCTTTTACTAACTAATGGGATAAGTGGATTTAATGGGTTGTTGTTTGTGCTTTTATTAATAGGAATGTTTTATAGTGTTTCTCAGCCAGGAGGAAGTAAAGTGATTTTAAAGTGGTTCCCAAAAGAAAATCGTGGATTAGCGATGGGAATAAGGCAAGCCGGTATACCGATTGGTGGTGCGTTAGCGGGAGCGCTAATCCCGTTTCTTACAATACAATATAATGTGGCTTACGCGATAAATAGTATTGCATGCATTTGTATAATTGGAGGACTATTATTTTTCGTATTTTATAAAGAACCATATGTTCAGGCGGAAGCAAGGAAAGAACATATTAAAATTTCTTTTTGGACTGAGCTAAAAGTAGTTATATGTAAAAAAGAGTTGTATCCAATTTATATAACTGGTATTGGCATGATTTCATTACAAATGGTGTTAGTTGGACACTTCATGAAATTTTTAGTAAGGGAACAATCAATTACATCTATTATAGCCGGAACAGTATTTTCAGTTATGTTTTTTTCTGGAATGATTGGCCGTATTGTATTAGCAGCTATTAGTGATGCGTTTTATAAGGGGAATCGGCGCATGCCTTTATTGATAGCGGTCTGTGCTTCTATCGGTTTGATTCTATTGTTAGTCATGAGTATACATACAGTAACGAGTGGAGTATTGTATGGTGTAAGCGCACTGTTAGGCTTCTTTTCAATTGGATGGTTTAGTCTTTTTATCGTCGAAGTTGCTGAATTGGCAAATGAAGAATCTGTTGGAATAACAGTTAGTTTGGCACTTACATTAAATCAAATTGCTATTATTGTTGCACCTGTTTTATTTGGTTATATTGTAGATAAAAAAGGGTATACGTATGCGTGGTTATGTATAGTGGTATTACTAAGTATCTCGGCAATGAGTTTATATAGTAAAAGCAAAAAATAAAAGAAAGTTAGCAATGTAAATTCTATATGAAGAAAATCTAAAGAAATGCCGAATGAGCGACATTTACTTTTTAATATGTTGTATAATCAAAAAGTAAATGAGATTCATTTTCAATAACGTTCATTTCCTCTTTTGAAATTGCCTGTAATTTTAGCCATTATTAGTTGTTTTTCTTTATCGTTATTTGCATGATGTATTTTGTTTAGAAATTTTTCAGCATCAGTACCTTTTAATATCATTATTTGTTTTCCGTAATATTCGATTAAAACCATATTATTTTTTGTTACCCGATAATGAAACATCATATCATCTAAACGATTGCGTTTATCAATGTTTTTCATGTTTACCACTCCGTTCTTTATGATATGTAACAAATGTTACATAAGATGTTGAAATTATAGTAGGGTGCATACGATTGTAAGGTGGAAATTTTGCAAGAAAGAAATACAATAGAGAGTAGCCAAAAACTGAATATGAGAAAAAGGAATTTAGTTGACTTAGGTGAATAACAGATAGATAATATTATGAAATATTTGAAAATCAAAAGATATAGAATAGAATGGATGCATGTTAAGTGAAACTAGATAAAAGAGGGTTCCTATTATGCTAAAGAAATGGTTAGTCGTTTTCTTTATTTTTGCTATTTTTTGTGGGAGTGTCGTTACACTAATCCATGCAAATAAAGGTAAGAAATATGATATAAAGGCATTTTCTAATCTAAATAGTAAGCAAAAGAGCGATATGCAAGAAGTTGATGCGAATGAGAAAAAGCGCTATGAAGTTGTAGCCGGAAAACTAGATCAATATTTAAAAGATAAAGGATTTAATGGGAGTGTTCTTGTAGCTAGTAAAGATCATGTGATTTTACGAAAAGGTTATGGATATGCGAATGTGAAAGATCAAGTAGTAACGACGCCAAGAACGAAATATCGTATTGGTTCTATTACGAAAACAGTAGTTGCGATATCTATTATGCAACTAAAAGAAAAAGGGAAATTAAACATTGAAGACAATGTAAATAAGTATATTCCTTCATTTCCGGCAGATAAAAACATTACGTTACGAAATTTGTTAACACATACGTCTGGGTTGCCAGATCAGGGACAAGGTAGGGTTGATGTGGCGTCACGATTAAAGTTAGTAACGTGGATTGGTGCACAAAAATTGCAATTTCCTGCAGGGACGGGGTGGAAATATACAGATTATAATTATATGGTGCTTGCGTATATTGTAGAAAAGATATCGAATAAACCGCTCGCTGAATATGTGAAAGAAAATATTTTTACGCCTGTTGAAATGCATGAATCTGGAATGGGTGCAACTCTCCCTGAAGATATTTTCTTAGCAGAAGGTTATACGAAAAAAGATAATGGGTTAATAGCTGCACCTCGGTTAAAAATGAATTGGCTGTATGGGTGTGGTGAAATGTATACGACTGTTGAAGATATGAAAAGATTAGATGAGGCTATTATGGATGGAAAGTTGATTTCTAAACAAAGTGTATCAGATATGTTTACTGCATCACCTGTAAGAAAATATGGATTTAGTTTTTATACTAATCCAGATTATTATCATAATCATGGTGTATTAGCTGGTTGGAATACATTTAATAATTTTAACTGGGATAAACGAACGTTTGTAATATTATTCTCTAACGTACAAAATGGTATGAATGATACGTTTAATCAGGAGTTTAGGAAAATGGCGAATGATTTAATAGAAGGAAAATAATAATTTTAAAAATCGGTATTGATATGTAATTATCAATACCGATTTTTTTATTTAGCCATGTTCTATTTGCTGACTAAGTAGGTGATATTTGAATAAATCTATATAGGTAGTTAAATGATATTAATGTTATCTATTTGAATGAAATCTATGTGATTATATGTAAAAGAATAATTGGTAATTTTTACATCACTGAAAAAGCTTGAGCTTCACACTATGTGAAGCTTTACATTATTGGAGGTAAGAACAGGAGGATGAAAAAGTGAAAAAAGCAGTAAAGTTTTGTTTAATTGCTACATTATCTACAACGATTATTAGTGGATGTTCTTTTGAAGGTGGTAATGAAAATGCAAAAGGGAAAGAGAGTGAAAAGGTAGAGGTACAGAAAAAAGTTGGGAAATATACGATGCCAGATGAAAAAGATAAACATGAAGGTACATGGTTACAATGGCCACATGAATACACATATGGTGAAGAGTATAAGCAGGAAGTGGAACCGATTTGGATTAAGATGGCAAGTGCATTAACTGAAGGTGAAAAAGTCCACATTGTTGCATACGATGAGGAGGAGAAAGAGCGCATTAATAAGCTTTTGATAGATAAAGGACTGAATATGGATAAAATTGATTTCTTTATCTCGCCTACTGATGATGTATGGGCAAGGGATAGTGGACCAATTTTTGTTTATGACAATAATAAAAATCTCAAAATATTAGATCCAGCATTTAATGGTTGGGGGAAGAAAACTCCTTATAAAAATGATGCTCGTATACGTGAGAATGTTAGTAAACAATCAGGGATTGAAAGAATTGATTGGGGAAAGTTTGTCCTTGAAGGTGGTGCAATTGAATTAGACAGTAATGGGACTGCTTTATTAACCCGGAGTGCTGTGACGAATAAAAATAGAAATCCTGATTTATCAGAAAAGGACATTGAAACATATATTAGGGATCTTGGGGTAACAAACTTTATTTGGTTAGACGGAGTGCCTAATTTAGATATTACTGACTTTCATATTGATGGATTTGCTAAATTCCATGGTAAATCTACGATTGTAACGATGAAAGAAGATGACCTAGCCGAATGGGGTTTGTCAAACAAAGATATGGATACATTGTTAGATGCAAAAAATGCTTTAGGAAAGAAATATAAGTATGAATACTTACCGCTTAGTAAAGATAAAGTTGCTTTAGAAAATGGAAAAACTCTCGATTATAAAGGATCGTATATCAATTATTATATTGGGAATACAGTAGTATTGGTTCCTAATTATAATGATCCGAATGATAAAATCGCAAACGATACGATTCAGAAGTTATACCCGGATCGTAAAGTAGTTGGCATTGATGTGAGAGAGCTTTATAAAAATGGTGGCATGATTCATTGTGTTACACAGCAGCAGCCTATTAGTTTGAAATAATGGATTGGAATTTATAATCTTTTGAACAAAATAGGTGAAATATTCCCTTCACTTATTTTGTTCAGCTGTATGATTTATAACAAGAGTGAAATACAAAATGTTTTAATGTAATGATAAAAGGATTTTAAAGTCACTTTTTGTTAATGCTCGACTGGTTCGACAAATAATCAGTGTGGGATGGATACCTCCCACTAATTAAAGTTTCACTTTATATAAAAAGGAGAAAAAGGTTTGTGTTAAAGAATTTAAAAATAGTATTTTCGTTTTTCCCTATCGTTCTACAGTACATTATAAATGTAGCTTTGATCTGTTTGGGAATTGTTTTAAGTGTGTTTCTTATGAAAGAAGTCTTTCAATTTATACAAGAATTGAAATTGAGTGGTGAGGAATCAAGTTATCATTTAATTGATAGTATTGTCGTATTCTTTTTATATTTTGAATTCATCGTAATGATTATAAAGTATTTTCAAATGAATTTTCACTTTCCATTACGTTATTTTATATATATAGGTATTACGGCTATTGTTCGTCTCATTATTATAGACCATGATAGCCCAATGGATTCGTTGTTATATGCCTGCGCGATTCTTGTATTAATTAGTGCTTTATTCATTGCAAATTCTAAAATAATGCGTCGTGATTTAGAAGAGTGAACATTTGTTGTTTAAATCAAAAAAGATGTTTTATCTTTTCGTAAAAAGGAGTAACCGTATTGAAAGAAATAATTTTAACCAGTTGTCTAATGATAGGGTTTATGATTCTATTATTCAATTGTATACTTTCATAATTTAAAAGGATAAAAAGTAAAAAAGGAAGAGGATTTTGTAAATATGGTACATTACAATAATCAAAATAGTTTACATCAAATATTTACATTAAAGGGGACAGTTATAAGAGATATTTTCCCGCAAATTTTATTATATATATGCGTTTCAACGATAGTAACTGTGATTCATTATTATTATGTAGAAATAAAAATGAATCAAACGCCTTGGGTAATTGTTGGAGGGGCTTTAGGTCTACTGTTAGTTTTTCGTACTAACACTGCTTATGATAGATATTGGGAAGGTAGAAAGTTATTTGGCACAATTGGTGCTTGTAGTAGAAATTTAGCAGTTAGTTTTTTATGTTATTGGGAGTCTAAAGAGGAACATACGGATAAGGAAAAACTAAAATTTTTACATTTATTAATTGCTTTTCCAAAGTTAGCGAAAGGACATTTGAGAGATGAAAAAGATTTATCTGAAATAAAATCATTGCTTGATATTTGTTCTGAGAAGGAAAGAGAAATTTTGGCTGAGTCTATTCATTTACCGATTAGTATAGTTTTTATGTTAAAAACTATACTATCAAAAGGTTTGAAAACGGGTCAAATTCATCCAAATGCAATAATTAATATGGAAACTGATTTGAATAATCTGCTTACGGCTGTGGGGGGATGTGATCGTATCAAAACGACACCTATTCCTTTTGCCTATTTTGCGCATATAAAAATTTTATTGCTCATATTTTGCGGGACTTTACCGATTGGTCTTGTTGATAGTCTTGGCTGGGTTACAGTACTTGCAACTATGTTTATCAGTTTTGCGTTTATTGGTATTGAAGCGATAGGAGTTGAAATTGAGGATCCATTTGGTCAAGATCCAAACGATCTTCCGCTTGAAGCAATTTGCATAGGGGTAGAGACGAATTTAGTGAATTTATATAATCAAAACGCTCTATTAGAGTTCGCGGATTTGGAACATGATAAAAAAATCATCTAATCCTTTATTGTGTATGACGATTGTATTTTTAATGTGGTCATGAAATACAGTGTTTTAAAATCTTGTCAAGAGTCAGTTTACGGCTTAACGACGGCTTTATATTTTTTATATAAATATATAATATTTCTCCGTGCTATAATCCATTCATGAAATGTGCACGTTTCAAAAATTGTACTGAAAAGAGAAATGAATTGGGGAAGAGTTGGATGATTGAAAACAGTTATTCAATCATTATTAAAAAGCGAGGTAAATAATATGGAACAAAAATATAATGGAATTATTTTTACTGCAATACCAGATAAATCGAATGAATATTATCGCCCATTTTATGAAGATCTAATTTATTTTAATGAATATTTAAATGAAAATAAAGCATTTACTGATCAACTTATATCTTTATCTGTTGAGGAGCAAGGCTTTCATACAAGCTCTTTTGAGTATGATGATATTTGGCTAAGAGATGTTGCGCCAGTTGTAACAAGTCATCTAGTTAAATTTAAATATCGCCCAAATTATTTACCGAAAGATCAAGGGCGATATTTAGATCAACAATTTAATAAATGGTTGAAAAAGAATGACTTTGAATATGTAAAATCTCCATTGATATTAGATGGTGGAAATTTGATTTGGAATAAAAAAGATACTGTTATATTAACAGAACGCATATTTGATGATAATTATGATTGGACGGAAGAAGAAATTATAGAGCAACTGGAATGGGATTTAGATGTGAGTCGAGTTATTATTATTCCTGCTGAAGAAGGAGATGTACTTGCACACGCAGACGGAATGGTTAAATTTATTGATGAACATACAATGTTTATTAGTGATTTTCTTGGGGATCGTGAATTTAGATATAGTGTTCAAGAGATTATTCAAGAGCAAATGCCAGAAGCTGAATTTATAGTTGTTCCTTCATCATATACAGAAAAGGGGCAATATGATCAAGAAATAGCATCGGCAAAAGGTTTATATATAAATATGTTAGAAACATGTGATACGCTTTACGTTCCTAAGTTTGGACTAGCTAAAGATAAAGAAGTATTACGATATATTCAACAGTATACGGAGAAGGAAGCTATTCAAATTCATGTGGGAGAAATATCGACAATGGGAGGCGCAATGAATTGTTTAACGTGGTACTGTCCACTTCATTTGTTACCTTCAAATATGAAGAGATTGAAAAATCAGAATGAGGATTTTTCAGTTAGGAAGATTTTTGATTGGTTTTAAAATAAGCTTATAAGAAAATATATTCAAGGGGTAAGTATATGTATACAATTACTGAATTTTCGCGGATTTGTAAAATGAGTACACGGATGCTAAGACATTATGACAAAGAGGAAATATTAAAACCGGCATATGTGAACCCGAAAAATGGGTATAGATATTATGAACAAGGGCAGTTAGAAATAGCGTTAAAAATTAAAAGGCTAAGAGAGTATAAGTTCCCTCTACCGAAAATTAAAATAATTCTTCAGTCATCAGATCAAGATTCATTTATTAAACATATGCAAGCGCAAATTATAGAGTTGTCTCATGAGGTGAAACAAAATTTACAGGTTATTTCTGAAATGAATGAAATGGTAAGTATGAACAATGGTTTAAATATCGCTCGTCATAGAAGTTACGATATATTAATTGGAATGAGAAATGAAATAACGGTAATTGCTCAAAGATTACAAATAGATATAGAGGATATGGATGATTATTTTTATGACTTATATGAAAATATACAAAAGAATAACTTTCAAATAGTCGGTTCGCCCTCTACAGTCTTTTATGATGAAGAGTATATTCCAAATCATAGTGATATTGAATTAAGAATTCCGATTATGGATGAGGATAATAAAGGTGTATTACAAGAATGTGAAATAAACAAGCTAAATCAGCATCAAATTGTTACTACTATGCATTATGGTAGCTACGACTATATAGGTTATGCTTATATGGCATTAGAAGAGTGGATAGAAAGGAACGGTTATATAATAGATGGTCATCCATATGAAGTTTATATAAAAGGGCCTGAATGTGATTGTTTAGTAGAAGAGTATGTGACACAAATTTGTTTTTTAGTTACGAAAATAGAATGAGAATAAGGATTGACATTAACATTATGTCAATCCTTATTCTATATACGAAAGTAATTTATCATAATAAAAAGGGGAAAGAGTATGAAAAGAAAAATTTTACTTATTTGTCTGATTCTAAGTATGGTATGGATTTCGGCATGTACTCCTGGAGTAGGAGAAGGGGAGAATGGTAGCGCTGTTCTACCTAATCAGTTACCTAAAAATGTAGTATTTAAAAATGGTACAATCTATACTTCAAATGGAAAGCAAGACATCGTAGAGGCTGTAGCCGTTAAAGAAGGGAAAATTACATTTGTTGGTTCAAACAAGGATGTAGAGGGATTTATAAATGAAGATACGAAAGTGGTGGATTTACAAGGGCGTTTTGTCCTCCCTGGTTTTGTGGACATTCATAATCATATATTTGAAGCGAAATCACCAGCAGCAGGGAATTGTAGTGTCTCACCAGATGCTTCGCTGCAAGAACAACGCTCGTATTTAAAAGCGTGTAAAAAAGATGTAAAGACAGGGGAATGGATAAGCGGAACTGGATTTAGTTTAGAAGAGCTGTTAAAAGATATGGACGAAAAATCAGAACAACAAACTCCATTACAAGTTCTAAATGAGTTATTTCCTAATAATCCAGTATTAATTATGGAAAGAACCTCTCATTCTGTATGGGTTAACTCAAAGGCACTCGAGTTAGCGGGAATAAATAAAGATACGAAAGATCCACAAGGCGGAAGAATCATTCGGGATCCAGAGACAGGAGAACCGTTTGGGATTCTTTATGATACAGCAGGAGATATCGTGATGGAAAAAGCATGGAATTCCCAGCCGAAACTCTTTGAAAAAAATTATGAAGGTTTGCTGGATGGATTAAATGAGGTTGCGAAGAATGGTATTACTACAGTTGGCGATGGCCGTCTTTATTGGAAGCGAGGCTGGTTAGACGTTTGGAATAAAGTAAATGACGAAAAAAAACTAACAACGCGAGTAGTACTTCGTCCATGGGTATATCCGAATTTAAATGAAGCAGAACAAATGGAGTATTTCAAAAAAATTAAGCGAGATGATATATCATCTCGAATGCTTATTAATCAAGTGAAAATGTATAGTGATGGAATTAGCATTAACAGTACAGCTAAAATACTAGAAAAATATAAATTTGAGTGGTTTAAGGGAACACCGTATGGTTTGAACTATATTCCGGAAGAAAAAATGAAATGGTGGTTGACGGAGCTTAATAAAATTGGTTACGGTGCACTCATCCACACAATTGGGGATGGTGGAGTAAGAGAGAGTTTAAATGCGATTGAAGCAGCGAAAAAAGAAGGGGCGAATCAGCCTTATACGCTTACGCACGTGGAAATGGTAGAAGATAGTGATATAAAACGTTTTGCTAAATTAGGTATTAGCGCTGATTTCCAAGTAGGTCATGATTTTGCAGAAGATCCTAAACAAAGCTGGGCAAGTACGTATTTTTCAGATCAACAGATGAAACGAATTATGCCGTTAGGGCGAATTTGGAAAACAGGTGCAAATGTATCGCTTAGTAGCGATTGGGATGTAAACGAACTGAATCCACTTGTGACGATTTCAAATGCATTAAATATTGATGAAAAGGGTTTATCTGATGTATATGCAGCTATTGATGCTTATACAATTAAGCCAGCAAAAGCATTAGGCCTTGATAATATCACTGGTTCGATTGAAGTAGGGAAATCGGCTGATATGGTATTACTAGATGAAGATATTACTAAAATGAGTGCTGATAAGATTCCGAATGCGAAAGTTTTGGTGACGGTTTTACAAGGAGAACTAGTGTATCACAAGGAGAAATAAAGAGTTGTTTTATGAAGGTGCTTCAAGAAAATGAAAATATTTCTGTTGACCTTAACACGATGTCAAAGTTTAGACTGAACTTACATTCGAAGAAGGGGTGAACAGGTATGACAAAAAGTTTATTTTATATGCCTGCTGAGTGGGAGAAACATGAGGGGACATGGCTCCAATGGCCTCATAATAAAACGCATAGAGGTGAAGGTTACAGAGCTAAGCTAGATGATATTTGGGTAGCGATGGCAAAGGAACTTCATTATGGAGAAACTGTGCATATTGTTGTATATGATGAGAAAGAAAAAGTACATGTCCAATCGAAGTTAATGGAAGCGAAAGTGGATATGGATAAAATTGATTTTTTAATTGAAGAAACGGATGATATTTGGATAAGAGATAATGGACCGATCTTTGTAAAAGATAAGGAAGGCGATCTTTGCTTAACACACTGGATTTTTAATGGGTGGGGTGAGAAATATCCGTATGAAAATGATGCTGTTATTCCGGCAAAAATAAGTGAAACGTATAGCATTCCAAAAGTTAATGCTAGTGTCTGTCTAGAAGGTGGAGGAATAGAGATAAACGGAAATGGAACCTTAATGGCAGCAAAAACTTCTATTATAAATGAAAATCGAAATCCTACACTCAGTCAGGAAGAGATTGAAATAGAGTTAACGAAGCATTTGGGGGTCACGAATTTTATATGGATAACGGGCATTCGCGGTGAGGATAATTATGATGAAGATACAGATTATCATATTGATGGTGCAGCACGTTTTGTAAATGAAAATACGATTCTTTATGAATATGATCCTTTCGGGGAAGGTGAATCATACCTTTTGGAAGCGTACGAAAAGCATTATCAAGAATTGCGACAGGCAAGAAATATGGATGGAAAGCCATTTCAGCTCATACCAGTACCGGTGACAAGAAAAGTGGTAAAAGAAGCAGACTGTAAGGGCTCATATTTAAATTTTTATATTGGAAATGAAGTTGTATTAGTTCCTATATATGGCGATGAGCATGACAAGTTAGGGCTTCAAATCATTGAAGGGCAGTTTCCGGGAAGAAGAATTGTCGGCATTTATGTAAATGAACTGTTTGCATATGGTGGCATGATTCATTGCGTAACGCAGCAACATTTAGCATAAAGTAACCAAAATGAAAAAAGCATGCAGAGTATATACTCTGCATGCTTTTTATAATGCTGAAAACTCTTCAACAAGTGAGCTAAAACGATTTAGTGCACTTTCAATCGGTTCTGGTGTAGTTAAATCAACACCAGCTTTTTTCAGTAAGTTTAATGGATAGTCAGAACTTCCACCTTTAAGGAACTCAATATAATGTTTTTGAGCATTTGGATCACCGCTTAATAATTTGTCGGCAATTTGGATTGCAGAAGCGAATCCAGTTGCGTATTTGTACACGTAAAACGGACGGTAGAAATGAGGTATTCTAGCCCAGCCGTATTTTACTTCTTCGTCAAATACGAGGGAGTCACCATTATACTCTCTGAACAAGTTTTCATAAACTTCGCTAAAGACTTGGGCATTTAATGGTTTGCCTTGCTGTGCCATTTCATGTGTGATTTTTTCAAACTCAGCGAACATGATTTGTGTAAAGAAAGTGCCTTTAAATTTCTCGATGAAATGGTTTACTAAATGGTTGCGTACATCAGCATCTTTTGCTTCTTTTAATAAATGATGAATTAATAGCACTTCATTTACTGTAGAAGCGACTTCTGCGACAAAGATAGTATAGTGTGCAGAAATTCTTGGTTGGTATCCGTGTGAATAATGCGTATGCATACCGTGACCACATTCGTGAGTAAGAGTGAAAAGACTATTTAAATCATCGTGATGATTTAAAAGAATGAAAGGATGAACACCATATACACCAAAGTTATAAGCGCCGGAACGTTTTCCTGGCGTTTCTCTCACGTCGATATAACGTTTATCTTTAAAGCTTTTTAATGTTTCGATATACTCTTCACCTAAAGGAGCTAGTGATTCAATCATTATGTCAAACGCTTTGTCATATGGAATGTCTTGTTTTACACCCGCTACTAAATCAACGCTCATGTCGTATTGGCGTAGTTCATCTACATTTAATTTTTCTTTTCGAAATTCATTATAGGTATGTAGTGATTGAATGTTTTTCTTGGTCGTATCAATTAAATTTTCATAAACTTCTTTCGGGACCATGTCGCCAAATAACGATTTTTCTAAAGCTGATGGATAGTTTCTTAGCTTTGAAACAGTAACATTATTTTTAATCGCAGCAGATAAAGTAGAAGAGATAGAATTCTTTAATTGAACGTATGGCTTGTAATAAGCTTTATAGGCTTCTTTACGTTTTTCGCGGTTCTCATCTTCAATTAACTTTGCATACATTCCGCGCGTTAAAGTAACTTTTTCTCCATCATCAGTCGTAATTTCACCAAATAGGATATCAGCATTATTTAACATACCAAAAGTATGCTGCGGGGAGGAGAGTGCTTCGCCCATTTGTGATAAAATCTCTTCCTGGTCCTTATTCAATACGTGTTTTTTATAACGGTATAATTCAAATAAGTCTTCTTTATAGTATTGTAAACCTTCTGCTTCTTCTATGTACGCGTGCAATGTGTTTTCATCTACGCTAAGTAAGAATGGGGAAAAGAAAGATTTAGCCGCACTTACTTTCACGTGTAATTGTGACACTTTATCGACAAGAGATTGGGCGTCAGTATCGCGCGTATCAAGATCAGATTGTAACCGTGCATAAGCGAACATTAAAGATATTATGCTAGAAATTTCTTCACTCTTTGTTAAATAAGCTAATAAGCTATTACCATCGTAAATATTTCCATTAAACTCGTGTAATTCTTTCGTTAATACTTCAATTTTATGAAAATCACTTTCCCAATCTTCAATTGTATGGTAAATATCCGTTAAATCCCACTTCTCTTTATCATCTACTTGTAGTCGAGCTTTAAGTTCAGTCATAATCATTTCCTTTCTAAATATGTAGTTATATTCCTATATAACTATGAAATACAACAAATTGCAAAAAATCCCTGCTGAAAATTGAAAAGCCTTGCTAAAATGGCAAGGCTTAAAAAATCATAATGTAATTCCGAATTTTGAATGTAAAAGATTCCTATATTGCACATCTGTAACGTTTTCTTTCGTTTTTTTACCGTTTTTTGCTATTGTCAGACTATCCTTTGTTAAAGATGCATGTCCATTTTCAGTTAGTTTTACGATAAGAGGTACTTTGTTAAATGGTGAGCCCTCATGCTCAACAATAATTTTTTGTGCTGCATTTGCTTTTTCTTCAGCCACTTCTTCTATATAAAATGCATAGCCTAACGTCCAATCATCAGCAGAAGATTGATCCAAAAACTCATTGTTTTTACGCATCTCTAAAATATAGTTTCCCTTTTCGGTCATTTCTTTACGAATGCGATAATCTCCTGTAACGGAGTGAATGACTTCACCTGAGAAAGGGACAGGTGCAAGAGGTAAGTATGATCCGAATCCAACCTCAATTAAATAAAATTCATTATGATGTGTTAAAACGGTTGCGATATGGCCAGAATCAACAGCCCATATAGAATTTGCAGCATTGTACACTGTTCCTGAAACGAGATGAACATCAAATCCAGCGTCTTTAAGGAAGTAATACATAGTAGGATTGAGTTCATAACAAAGACCACCACGGCTGTTTACTAAAATTTTCTCTTTCAAATTTTCTTTTGATATTTCTTTAAAATTCTTTTCGAGAATATTTAAGTTTTCAAAAGGAACAGTTTGTGCCATTGCGTACATAATGTTAGATAAATCTTCAAATGAAACTTTGTGTTTTTCTTCTATATGTAATCTTGCAAAAAATTGTTTTTGAAAGTCGGTCATAGAAATCCCTCCGTTATGCTTTTATAGGTAAATTGTAAACAATCTTGAATAGGATGTGAAATTAAAACTACGTTGAATATTTGAAGTGAGACTAAAAATAATGTGGGAGAGTGAGAGATTGCTACTTTACTAACAGTGGAACGAATATTATAATGATTCTGATAAACTATGCAAACGTTTTCTTAGGGGGGATGGTGTACAGATGTTGAAAAGAATAACAATAGTCGGATTGTCAGTTGTTTTGTTTTTACCTGGTATATATGGGGAGAGTAAGGCGTATGCAGATACAGTTAACAATGGAACGTTAATGCAATATTTTGAGTGGTACGCTCCGAATGATGGGAATCATTGGAATCGTTTGCGTACTGATGCTGAAAATTTAGCTCAAAAAGGAATTACATCTGTTTGGATACCCCCTGCATATAAAGGAACTACGCAAAATGACGTAGGATATGGAGCATATGATTTATATGATTTGGGGGAATTCAATCAAAAGGGAACAGTGCGGACGAAATATGGGACGAAAGCACAATTGAAATCTGCAATTGACGCTTTACATAAGAAAAACATCGATGTATACGGTGATGTGGTTATGAATCATAAAGGTGGGGCTGATTATACGGAAACTGTCACAGCAGTTGAGGTAGACCCGAGCAATCGAAATGTTGAAGTATCAGGTGATTATGAAATTAGTGCGTGGACGGGATTTAACTTTCCAGGGCGTGGAGATTCTTATTCTAATTTCAAATGGAAATGGTATCATTTTGACGGAACGGATTGGGATGAAGGAAGGAAATTAAACCGAATTTATAAATTTAGGGGCATAGGTAAAGCGTGGGACTGGGAAGTGTCTAGCGAGAATGGGAATTATGATTATTTGATGTATGCGGATCTTGATTTTGATCATCCAGATGTTGCGAATGAAATGAAAAAATGGGGAACGTGGTATGCGAAGGAATTAAATTTAGATGGTTTTCGTTTAGATGCTGTTAAACATATTGATCATGAATATTTGCGCGATTGGGTAAATCATGTTAGACAGCAAACGGGGAAAGAGATGTTTACAGTAGCTGAATATTGGCAAAATGATATCCAGACTTTAAATAATTATTTAGCGAAGGTCAATTATAATCAATCTGTGTTCGATGCACCACTTCATTATAATTTTCATTATGCTTCAACAGGAAATGGAAATTATGATATGAGAAATATTTTAAAAGGAACGGTAGTTGCGAATCATCCTACACTTGCGGTTACTCTAGTTGAAAATCATGATTCACAGCCTGGTCAGTCATTGGAATCTGTAGTGAGCTCTTGGTTCAAACCGTTGGCATATGCATTTATTTTAACGCGTGCAGAGGGATATCCTTCTGTTTTCTATGGTGATTATTATGGTACAAAAGGAAATAGTAACTATGAAATTCCAGCGTTAAAGGAAAAAATTGATCCGATTTTGACGGCACGAAAAAACTTTGCATATGGTACGCAGCATGATTATTTTGATCATCCAGATGTGATTGGCTGGACAAGAGAAGGTGATAGTGTACATGCTAATTCTGGTTTAGCAACATTAATCTCTGATGGACCAGGAGGGTCAAAGTGGATGGATGTTGGAAAGAATAATGCAGGGGAAGTATGGTACGATATTACGGGTAATCAAACAAATACTGTAACAATTAATAAGGATGGTTGGGGACAGTTCCAAGTAAGTGGAGGATCAGTTTCCATATATGTTCAGCGGTAGGTTTCCCCCTTCTTTTTTACATGCTGCATAGTTATAAAGGTATGACACCTTTACTTCTCAGAAAACATATAGTATGATGATTTCAGTAAATTAGATTTCAATGACTATAATATAAATTAATGAGAGGTGCTTTTTTGTGAGTGCGGTAGGTACTAAATAGGAAAAATTTAATGAAATAAATCGGATAAGACCAGGGGATTTTTATGTATATCATACCCCTAATTTTGTCATGGATTTATTTCGATACCTATGAAGATACCTACAATACTTTATAAAGCGTGTAATAGGAGGATTGCCATCCGTTTTTTATGGTTTATTTCCTCATATGTTATTACACATGCCTTGTAAATGTAAAAGCTGCGGTATCCCCGCAGCTTTTTTGTATATATTTTTAATGTATAAAAATGGTAATTTAATAATGTAGAACTCATTGGAATCTAATGAGTAGGTATCTTCATTTATGATAAAAATCAATCATAGTGAGGAGAAACAAAATGAATACGATGACTTTTGAAAAGTTACAATATAACGAATTAAAGGATATAGTGAAATCTTATTGCGTAAGTGGATTAGGTAAGGAATTATTAAACAAATTAGAGCCGAGTACGAGTATAAAAGTAGTGAGGAATCGATTGAATGAAACGACAGAAGCACGAGCGATAGTAGATGCAGAAGGACATGTGCCTTTTTTTGGAATATCCAATATCGCGAGTACAATTCAAAAATTAGAAAAAGGGATGATTTTAGATCCAGAAGAATTAGTAAGTGTTTCAGACTTTTTACGTGGATGTAGAAAGATTAAAAAATTTATGTTAGATAAAGAATTTTTTGCGCCAGTATTAGCTTCTTATGCAAATTCAATGACTGAATTTAAAAGTATTGAAGAGGAAATTAACTTTTCGATTAAAGGAAATAGCATTGATGCAGCGGCGAGTAAAGAGTTAAAACGAATTCGAAATAGTATTGATTCCGTAGATGGGAAAATAAAAGAACGTTTAACGAAGTTTTTAAATAGTAGTACAAATAAGAAGTATATTCAGGAATTCTTTATTAGTAAGAAGGATGATAGGTATACGATTCCAATTAAATCTTCTTATAAAAATCAAGTTGCGGGAAGTATAGTTGAAGCGTCCGCTAAAGGTTCTACTGTATTTATAGAACCGCATACGGTTACAAAGTTAAATGCAGAACTCGCAAGTTTGAAAGCAGAAGAAGCGATGGAAGAGTATCAGATTTTAGCGACTTTATCAGGAATGGTAGTAGAAAATATTTATCATATAAAAATTAATATGGAATTGATTAGCCAATATGATATGGTATTTGCGAAAGCGAAGTTTAGTAAATCAATCGATGGAATAGAGCCGAAATTAAATGATCATGGCTACGTTCATTTAGTAAATTGTAAGCATCCGCTTTTAACAGGGCAAGTTGTACCGTTAAACTTTAAAATCGGTCAAAACTATCGTAGTTTAATTATTACAGGACCAAATGCAGGCGGAAAAACGATTGTGCTAAAAACAATCGGACTACTAACATTAGCGACAATGTCAGGTCTGCATATTGCTGCAGATAAAGAAACAGAAATTGCTATTTTCGAAAATGTATTTGTAGATATTGGTGATAATCAAAGTATCGAAAATGCACTCAGTACATTTTCATCTCATATGAAAAACTTATCTGAGATTATGAGGATGTCAAATAATAATACGTTGCTATTATTTGATGAAATAGGAAGTGGGACTGAACCGAATGAAGGGGCAGCGCTTGCAATTTCTATTTTAGAGGAGTTTTATCTTGCGGGATGTATTACAGTTGCGAGTACGCATTACGGTGAAATTAAACGCTTCTCAGAAATGCACGATGATTTTATGAATGCAGCGATGCAATTTAATAGTGAGACGCTAGAACCACTTTATAAATTAGTAATCGGTAAATCAGGTGAAAGTAATGCACTTTGGATTGCAAATAAAATGAATGTAAGAGAACATGTACTAAAAAGAGCGAAAGAGTATATGGGGAATAAAGAATATCGTTTTGAAAAACTGAATGAAAGCAAAATTAGAAAACCGAAATTCGTGCAAGAAAAAAGCGAAAATCATTACGAGTATAAAATCGGCGATCGTGTAAACTTATTAGATTATGATGATTTTGGTATCATCTATAAGGAAATAGATAATTTTTATAACGTCGTTGTATATTATAATGGTGAATTCGTTGAAGTAAATGTAAAACGTATTACTTTAGAGGTAGCAGCAAAAGAATTATACCCAGAGGGATACGATTTAAATACACTATTTGTCGATTATAAAGAAAGAAAAATGCAGCATGATATTGAGCGCGGATCGAAAAAAGCGCTTCGTAAAATTGAAAAAGAAATAAGAAAGAACAGAGGATAAGTTAAAATGGTAACGATTAGACAAGAACAACAAAATGATTATAGAAAAACAGAAGAAGTTGTACAACAAGCATTTTTAAATGAAGAATTTAGTGATAAAAAGGAACATGAACTTGTAAAGCGTATTAGAGAATGTGACGCGTTTGTTCCTGAGTTATCTATCGTTGCGATAGATGAGGAAATAGTCGGTCACATTATGTTATCGAAAATCACGATAGAAAAGGATGGAGCTTCTGTAGATTCATTAGCGCTTGCGCCAGTATCAGTTGCTAGGGGGCATCAGAAGAAAGGGATTGGCGGAAAACTAATCGCAGTTGCTTTAGAAAAGGCGAAAGAACTTGGATACGGGTCAGTTGTAGTGTTAGGACATCCAGAATACTACCCGAAATTTGGTTTTAAGAAAGCAAGTGAATGGAATATACAGGCACCATTTGAAGTGCCAGATGAAGTGTTTATGGCGATGGAATTAAGGGAGAATGCTCTTGAAGGTGTAGAAGGAATTGTACAATATTCGAGTGCTTTTGCTGAGTAGGAGTATCGGTTAAGAAATGTAATCATAAAAGATGCTATCTTTTTGTTGGGATATACAGAAAGGTAGCGTTTTTTTATTAAGAATATTTACTTACGTATATTTTGCTCAATGAATAATTAAGATGGTAAAATTGATATAGAAATGTAAAGGGAGAGAATATGATGAATAAGCGAGAAACCGATAGCAATGAGAATGTAGTTACGTTATATGTTACAAGACACGGTAAAACAATATTAAATACGAACCATCGCGCGCAAGGTTGGGCAGACTCTCCGTTAGTAGAAAAAGGTGTGGAAGTTGCCACAAATTTAGGAATAGGATTAAAAGATATTCATTTTACTACTGTGTATAGTAGTGATAGTGGCCGCGCGATTGAAACTGCTAATTTAGTATTAAAATATAGTGAGCAATCAAAATTGAAACTTGAGCAAAGAAAAGCTTTACGAGAATTAAATTTCGGTATTTTTGAAGGTGAAAAGCTTGAAAATATGTGGGATGCGGTTGGAAAAGCTGCGGGCGTTGCATCACCAGAAGAACTTATGAAGTTTTCTATTCAAGAAGTGATTAATCTTATTAGAGCAGCAGATCCTACGAAAGAGGCGGAAGATTGGGAATTATTTTCTACTCGTATAAAAGCAGAGATTGATAAAATTAGTGAGGAAGCTGCTAAAAACAGTGGCGGTAACGTTTTAGTTGTCGTTCATGGGCTTTTGATTACTACCTTAATAGAAATGTTAGATAGTAGCAAAACAAAACTTGGAGTGGAAAATGCTAGTGTGACGAAGATTGTATATCAAGATGGAACATACACAGTCGAGTCGGTTGGAGATATGAGTTATGTTGCAAAAGGGAAAGAAAGTGTGGAAATATAAAAACTTTCATATAGAAATAAGAAAAGGAAGGTAGAGAAATCTAGCTTCTTTTTATTTTTCAGTATATCATTTGTTAATTAAAATCGGAATATTCCGTTAAAAATGCACCGTGAAAATTATTGTGATGGTATAGTTAGAGAGTAGGAATAACAAATTGTTTTGCAGCCTATTGAAGGGGTATTAGTCTAGTCTTACATTTTATCTCGAAATTTAAGTAAGTTTACGAGAAATAAAACATAGTAAGGAACGTGTGAATATGGATCGAATATATTTTGTGGACAACCCGTGGCCTAATGGTCATCGAATTGTTAATTTTAAGTGGAGTGCACATTTTAAATATGCAGAGGAAGAAGAGTTAAATGGTGTAGCTGGTTTGTATTTTGATTTGCATTTAGAGACTGCGGATTATGATGAGGAAGATTTGGATGAAGAAGATGAAGAGAATGAGGAAGAAGATGATTGGCACGCGAAGATTGTATGGAACAATTTCCATAGCTGTACTTTGTCATCAGAAGAATGGGATTTTAAAGGGTTTCGTGTAGGAAGTGATGAGGTGCCTTTTGATTTGGATATGCTAAATGGAAAGAGATTTGCAATTGATTTTTTATCCGAGGATGAGCAGAAGGACTTAGATTTAGAGTTAACTGCATTTGACGTTTATTTACTTGGACATGATGCGTCAGCCTTTCATAATATTAAGTTTACTAGATTAGAAGGGCAGACATATCAAATTGAATGGAAAGGGAAATTGGCACTAGCGTATATTGGTGATTATGAATTTAAATATGATTTTCATACACTAATTTCCTCAACATCATTTAGTGGAATTAATATTCCTAATGACATAAATGATCATGAGGCGCATGTTTTGCTAAAAAGATTTGTTAGTAATCCAGTATTGTTTGAATTGCAACATGATAATGGGGATAGACGATTTGTATTGAAATAAAAATATATTGTTGTCTTTGCGAAATGTATGAGTAAAAGGCTACTGTATTCGAAATAGTTAACAACTTAAGTGTCGGAAAATGTAAAGAAAATGATACATAGTATGTGATTTATGCTCAGTTCTAAGAAGAAAAGAATATTAACAATTATATGGAGAAGTGATTATGTTGATTAAATTCGTTCATTTGTTATTTGGAAAACCGTGTGAAAAAGGTGATTCGTTCCAAACTAAGTTTCCACGTTTTATTTATTGGAGTGCAGTTGTATTTTATTTTTTTGGAATGATATTCTTTGGGATTTTTTCTTTTATTGATACTGTATTTATTGGATCGTTGATATCGGGAGGTTTGTTCTTTCCTTTAATATTTAGATTCATTTATTTTATAAACTTAAAAATGAGGGGCCTAGAAAGAGAAGTATAGACAGAAAAAATATAATTGAAAAGAAACGAAATTGAACATTAATAGCATTAAAAAAGGAAGCAAAGAAATACATTCTAGCTTCCTTTTTTTATTGGAACGATTATGGGATTAATAAAATCTTCCCTGTACTTTTTCTGCTCTCTAATAATTCATGGGCACGGGCACCGTCTTGTAAAGAGAATGTAGTAGGACTCGCGATGTTTAATTTTCCACTAGCGATCCAATCAAATAATTGAGTAGAGCGCTGCTTACGTTCTTCAAAAGTAGTAAGCACGTTCCACAGGTCTCCGCCAGTTAAAGTTTTTGAAGTATCCATAAGCATACGCGGATCAACGGGTGCAGGATTACCGCCAGCCATTCCGAAAAATATGACAGTACCACCAATTTTAGTAGCGTTAAAACTTTCCTCAAGTGTAGAGCCTACTGATTCATATACAACATTTACTCCAGCACCGTGAGTTATTTCAAGTACCTTGGTATGCCATGCGTCAGTATATAAAAATACTTGATTGGCACCAGCTAATGTAGCTATCTGTGCTTTTTCTTTTGATGACGTTAGGCCGATTACCTTTCCACCCAGTAGTTTAATCATTTGAATAAGAAGTTGCCCAACGCCACCAGCTGCGGCATGAACTAAAGCTATATCACCTTGTTTTATTTGATAGCTATCTTTCGTTAAATAGTGTGCTGTTAGACCTTGCAATAAGACAGAAGCAGCTGTTTCAAAAGAGATAGAATCTGGAAGCGGGATTGCTTTTTCAGATGGAACGGCAACTAATTCTGCATTTGCGAATGGAACGTCAGCAAATGCAATATGGTCTCCAGCATTGATAGTAGTAACGTCAGCTCCTACTTTTTCAACAATCCCAGCCCCTTCATAACCTAATATATAAGGTGGGTTGCCAGCGAGATGATAATCACCGCGGCGTCTATAAATATCAGCAAAATTTAAACCGATTGCTTTCGTACGGATAAGAATTTCATTTGGATTTATGATTGGATCGTGTATTTCTTTATATTGTAGTACATCTGGACTTCCAAACTGTTCGAAACAAAGTGCTTTCATATGGAATACCTCCATTATATTGTTTGTCGATGCTCTTTATCATACAATATAAATATCAATAGACAAAGAGGATTATTTCGATGAAATCAATCGGAAATACCGATTGAAAAGAGGGATGATAAATGGAGATAAAACAATTAATTACATTTAAAGTAGCGGCAGAGACTTTGAACTTTACCCAAACTGCGAAGAAATTAAACTTTGCTCAATCGAGCGTAACGGCGCAAATTAAAACGTTAGAAGCTGAGCTCGGTACGCCGTTATTTGAAAGATTAGGGAAACGTCTTTTTTTAACTGAAGCAGGAAGGAAGTTTCAATTATATGCTGATAAGATGATTGCACTCAGTAATGAAGCGAAAATGGCTGTGAAAGATGATGAAGAAATAGCAGGTACGTTAATAATCGGTGCGCAAGAAAGTCAATGTACATATAGGCTCCCATCTATATTAAAGAGGTTTAAAGCACAATTTCCACAAATCAAACTTATCTTTAAACCAGCGCATTCCAATAAAGATGCGAAGGAACAATTGATGGAGGGGAAAGTTGATCTTGCATTTATTTTGGATGAATGTAAAACGGAAGATGCTTTGCATGTGGAGCCACTTATGAAAGAAGAATTAAAAGTAGTAGCTGCTCCAGGGCATCGTTTACTCGAGCGACCTTCCGTTTCTATAAAAGATTTAGAGAAGGAAACTCTTTTGTTAACAGAACTAGGGTGCTCATACCGGACTTTATTTGAAGAGCTGTTTCGTACAGAAGATGTGTATCCAGCGAATAAGATTGAGTTTGTAAGTGTCGAGGCAATTAAACAATGTGTCATTGCGGATTTAGGTATAGCAGTTTTACCAGCAATAGTAGTAGAAAAAGATATACGAGAGGGAACGATAAAAGAGTTGCAACTAGAAAATACTATCAATCCAATTTTTACACAAATTGCTTGGCATAAAGATAAATGGATGACAGCACCGTTACAACAATTTATTGATGTAACAAGGGAGTTTTTTACAACGGATTAAGTGGAGAAATATTTATTTTATATAAAAGAAAAAATGGCACTTTTGCATAGAGAGAACCGATGCTTGCATGTAACAAGTATCGGTTCTTTTATGTTTTAAATAAAGAATGCTATAAAATGTGTATTTCTCAACTTTTTTTCTTACAAGGATAAGTAAATTTCTTCGTATATTCCAATAACCATAAGGGAATTTACAACGTTTATTCGTTTCTGTAAGATGCCTCTAGGTGGAATGAAAGGAGGGGCGTACATAGGGGATAGATTGTCTTTATTATACGTACTTATTTTGAGGGAGGAGATTTACAATGTTTAAAAAGCTAATGAAAGTATGTGTGTTAAGTATAGCTAGTGTAGGGGTATTATTTAGTTTTCAAGGAAGTACATTTGCAGCTACCGATCTTAGTAGTTATTATGACGGGAAAAATCCAGCAACAACGAAAGTATACGGAGGCAGTACAACGTGTGATGCAGATGGATTTAATGCAAAGTCTACAGCGGTGTACGAAGGTAGTAAAAAAGTAGGGACAGTATATTTACGTTACAGTAATAAATGTCACGCAGCATGGTCTAAGCTTGTTTTAGATCAACCAGCCCCTTCTGTTTCTGGAGGGATATATGCTTACGCTGTTATTAATAAATATAAAAACGGTGTATTTCAAAAATCAGTAGACTCTAATAGTGGTAATGGAGCAATTAAAACAGGTCAAACGAGTACGTATACAGGAATGGTATTTGATTTAACTGCTGATTTTGGTTATACAGCTGATGCTGAAGCGGTGACGATTAATAATGGTTACGGGAAAACTGGACGTTATTAATAAAGGAGTGGAATTCTATGAAACTTTTTAAAAATGTGGGCGCATTTCTTTTTCTATCTGTGTTCGTTTTAACAAGTATGTTTAGTACGACCAGTAGCGATAAAGCATATGCAGAAGACCATTCGTATGATGGGAAAAGTCCTTACTATAATAGTTGTGATCAATCAGCAGTAACGAAAGAAAAGAAGTGGATTGATTCAAATTCTTATGTAGAATTAAAATTTAGCACGACGTGTAAGACAGCATGGGCAAAAGTTACTGTAACCCGCCCAGCAGTTTATAATAATGAAGCTGATGCAAGGATTGTTAGAAAAACAGATGGAAAGGCATATACTTGCGGAAGTGCTGGAGGAAATGGTGTTGTAAATAAAGGGCAAACATCATGCTATACACCAATGGTATATGATTTAGATCCAAGAAAGGCACAAGCGCAAGGGAAACATGCTATTCCGAATAGTGATGCATATAATTATGCGGAGACAATTTGGTATTAATATAATACATGTGTTAAGAGCTATTATTTGATATAAAAATGAAAGAGCCTTACTGCATTTTATCCCGCATTAACGGGCAGTAAGACCCCCACCTCAAAATTCAGCGAAAGCAAAGAAGTTAGATGGGGGATCAACTGCCCGTAAAAGCCCGATTGGTTCAACTAATAATCAGTGGGGGATGAACAAAGCCCCCACTGATTAAAGTTTCACTTTATTGTGGTAAGGTTCTTTAAAGTTGTTTAATAGTTTAAGAACAGTTATTTACAATGATATATCTTTATAATCACTTTTAAGTATTGCCATAATAATTTCATCCGAGTATGTATCGTTATAAAATAAAGATTGACGTAAGGTTCCTTCTTTTACAAACCCAACTTTTTCATAAGCTCTAATTCCGCGTAAATTATGGCTAAACACTTCTAACTGTAAACGATTTAATGATAGTTGTTCAAAAACAAAACTTAAAACTATTTTAATAGCTTCAGTTCCATAGCCTTTTCCTGTTAATGACATAGAAAGCATCGATATTCGGAAGCCTGCTCTTTTGTTACCCTCATCGATATCTAAAATCGACAACTCTCCAATCATTTCGTCATTGCTTTGTAAACAAATAGCAAAATCGTAGCGACTCGAATCATTATTTATATGAGCTATATGTGTCTTTATTTGTTCCAATGAAAAAGTAGGTTTGGTTCCAGTCATATAACGTATCTCTGTATCCATCGTACTTTCTAATATAATTGGGGCATCTAGTTCGCAAAGAGGTCTTAAATAAATTCTTTCACTCTCTAATCTCATTATAATTTTCTCCTTAAGTTTGGTGATAGAGTATATAAATATTTTTGCTCTACATGGAAGAAGAGTTTTATTTTGTGTATTGTTTGAAAAGTATGTGTCTTACTTTGATGTTACATGAATTTTATAATGATATGGTATACCTAAAACAAATAATAAAAGTTTTATACATAACAAAATGCATCCACGAGTTTTTTATAGATATTTTAAGCTGAAAACAAGCATGTACCATTAATCTGCATCGTAGTTCAACAAGAATTAAATTATTTTATCGTCACTTTAAAAGCGCATGTTTTTATCGTTTTTCAAAATAAGCCCTTTCTTTTTGTTATTTATTCTTCCTTTACGAATAGTAAGACTCCACATTCGAATTGCGAATGAAGCAAAGTAGGTAGGTGGAAGTGGGCTCACTCATAAAAGCCTGATTTTAGTATGGATGTTCCTTTAGTGTTTTTGGGATAATTTAACATGAAATATTTTCTTTTATCCAAATTTATGCTGTAATTAAAACAAAGGAGCTAAGTAAATGGGGAATGAGATTAAACGATATGTAATATGTACTTTAATATTTACATGGACACTTTGGGGGTTATTAATTAGCTTGATAAGATTAAACATTACGACATTTGGTACACCGCTAGCGATGATACTATTTGTTTTCGGTGGGATTATGCCGGCAATCATTGCGATTAGTCTAAAGAAAAAATATGGATCACAAGAGGAGTTTAGAAGTTTCATTAAAAATATTGTAAATCCTAAACATCACTTTGCATGGTATATTCTAATCATTATTCTAGCTTTTATTAGCTGTTATCTTCCAACAATATTTGGTGGAGAAAAGGTGCAAAAACCATTATACGTGGCATTACTTAGTTTTCCAATAATGATCGTTGGTGGTGGTCTTGAAGAAATTGGATGGAGAGGATTCTTACAACCTGCCCTTCAGAAAAGATTTTCGGCATTTTTTAGTACGGTTATTGTGAGCTTTATATGGGCAATTTGGCACTGGCCGTTATGGTTTATTCCAGGCACGAATCAAACTCAAAGGGATTTTATAGCCTTCATAATTACGACAATTGCTGTGTCTTTCTTACTTACTACAATTTTTAACGTAACTAAAAGTATTTTTATGTGTCTAATTTTTCATGCGCTTCTTAATTCTTTTTGGAGTGTGTACGTGCCAAATGATAAAGTGTTACCAGCAATTCCAACTTTAATTTTCGGAATTTTCGTTTTTATGGTGTATAAAGTCGTAATAAAAAGAAAGAACCTTTTATTGATTAAGTAACTCAAATAATAAAAGGAAAAATATTAATATATTTTTTATGGATATGAAACTAATCAATAAGAACACGACACAAACATAATTAAAATAACATACAAGTTTGTGCCGCAAAAAAATTGCAGAACTATAAACAACATCAAAAAGAATGAAGAGCCTTTTCGTATATAAACAATGCTAACGACAGTTATAGTAGTTGAGTTGTTAGAATTAACTAAGATCTGTATCAGGAGGAGTGTATCCAAGATGACGAGTCATTGATACAATTTGTCCTTTATGGTGAAACTCATGAGTCTCTGTATGAGTTAAAAGCCATAGCGGAGTTGTGCTCCAAGGCTCTTTTTGCCATTTCACTTCATTTGCTATATTTTCGAGCCACCGGTCATTGTATTCATCTAAAAAACGTATTACAACCTCATCTACTAACTTAAATCTATCACGGACTTTCTCGATATCTGCATGCTCAATTTCATAATCACTAGCAAATGAAAAATCTGCCCGTTTTTGCTTGAATGCGAATGATCCAAGCCAGTATCGGTAGCAATCGGCTACATGAATATGCGTCTTTATAATGCTACCGCTTCCGAAATTTGGAACAGTGCTATGTAATTTTTCTAGTGGGATTTCTCCCAAAAATGTAAATAGAGTTTCTCTTGTAGAGCTAATAAGATTATATTGTTGTTTTAACACATGTAACATGAAATTAACACTCCTCTTTTATTTACTAAACTATTTGTGTAGTAAGTAATTCTATATATACGAGAGGTGAACCTTTTTATTATTTTTACTAAGCATATTAGATGTATTTCTTCATTGTTTCTGATAGATTAAACAAGGTGAAACTTTAATACATTGAACATTTTTAGTTCATAATAAATTGTACATCAAGAAGGAGAACGATAAAATGAATAGACTAGTTGGTTTAAAACAATTTGAAATAACGCGCGGTGCATTACTTAAATTTATGGAAACGTTAGATGATAAAACTGCGGATACGCAGCCAGAGGGATTTAATAATACAATTCGTTGGCACATTGGTCATGTGTTAACAGCAGCGGAAACATTCATGTTTGGAAGAGAGTTTAAACAATTACCAACGGAATATCCAGGTATGTTTGGATATGGATCAAGACCGTCTAAATGGAAAACAGAAGGACCGTCATTAGAAGTATTAACGGCCCAATTAAAAGAACAAGCAAAACGTATTAACGAAATTCCAGCAGAAGCATTTGAAAATAAACTTCCAGAGCTATTCCTAGGATTGGAAACAGTAGGGGAGCTATACGGTATGATGCTTTATCATGAAGCAGATCATATTGGGCAAATGAAGGCGATGGAACGTATTATTAAGGCTCTTTAGTTTTTGGTAAAGTTTAATTGCATATAAAAAACGAAATTACAAATGTTTTGTCAAAATTGAGGTGTAAGTAGTTACAACCTTATTTTTCACAATACAGGTGTAATGTGAAATAATATATAAACAAAAAGGGTAGATAATTTATTATCTATCTTTTTTTGTTGTTGAACTTCTTGAAGGATTATGAACGCTTACCATCGTGATACTGATGAAGTAGGAATAGTTATTATTTTTTGTTTTACATAATAGAAAAATATTGAAGATCATACAGAAATAAGGTTGCAAAATCCGTATGAAATAGGGTGTTCCTAAATATGGAATATACGTATAATAATAGAGAAGACTAGAAATAGGGGTGAATACTATGATTACATTAGAACAAAAGTTGGAGCAATACACACATACATATGCACAGTTAAAGGGCGAACTGAAATGGAAAACGAGTGATTCTCGAACAGGTATGATGATTGCTGCTATGTATGCAGGTAGTGATAAATTGCTTGATCTCGGACGTTTTTTAGAAATTAGTAGTTATATTAAGAATCAGGTAGGGATGTTTTCATACTTAAAGTCTTATCATCGCTTTGTGGTGGCCGCAACATTAGATATTCACTTTACAGATTACAAGGAAGCTTTTCGGAGGTTTTTAGATTTATATGAACAATTAGTCGCTGGTGGTTTTAGCCGAAGTATATTTACTTATCTCGCAGCAGCTGTGCTTTTAACAGAAGAAAATGAACAGCATGGCACGCACGTTCAGCGTTCGATGCAAGTATATAAACGCATGAAAGAGGATCATCTTTTTCTTACAGGTACTAACGATTATCCGCTCGCGGTTTTATTAGCAGGACAATCAGAGAATGTAGAAACACTTATGGACCGTGTAGAACGTCTGTATCAGAAACTAGCGAAAGCGGGTTTGCGTAAGGGTAATGATCTTCAATTTTTAAGTCACATTCTTTCACTAAAGAAGGATGTCCGTGAAGAAATGTTAGTTGCAACATGTACAAACATATGGAATTTGTTAAAACAAGAAAAGGTAAAAGTGAAACAGATGCATTATCCAGCTATCGGGCTACTAGCGTTACTTGAGGATGGAGAAAAAGAGATTCATTCTATTAAAGCATTTATTGAAAAATTGCAGGGAGAGAAATTGTTCCGTTGGCATACAGATACAAATATTCTTATTGCTATTCAGCTGTTCGTAAGTCAGAAAGGTGAGGAAAGTAAAGCTACCAACACAGGTTTACAAACTATGATAGAAGTCCTTATACAAGCACAACAAGCAGCTATGATGGCAACGATTGCCGCTTCATCTGCAGCAACATCTTCTGCTAGTAGTAGTTCATAATGTGCAACGAATGGCTTATGCTCTTGTAATTCATAACTCCTTTGATAAGGGCGGTTTAAAAAATATTATTAAAAAAGCCCATCACTCTCTAATGAGTGATGGGCTAACTGTTTTTACATAATCAGCATTATCTTTTCGATTCCTTCAAATATTTGAGTTGTGTAACAATCATAATGCTAATAACAACGAGTAAAAACCATGAGCTAATTTTGCTTAAGTGAACGAGATTCCACGCTTCCCGTTGATTTGGATATTGCCATGCTCCGAAAAATGTTGCGATGTTCTCTGCAATCCAAATGAAGAAACCGATAAGGAAGAAGGAGAGAACGAGTGGCATTTTATATGTAACGCCTTGTAATGAAAATTCTACAAATGTGCGAGAGAAAACAATGAATAGTAGTAAAGTTAATATCCATCTAAAGTCGTATGTAAAGTGGTGTGTGAAAAAATTGAAGTAAATCATTGCTCCTAGAGGTATTGCAAAAATAGCTTTCGGCCAATGATGCATTTGCAAATGCAATCTTCTCCACGCTTGGCATATGTAACTTGCAACACTTGCATACATAAAGCCGCTGTAAAGTGGAACTCCAAAAACCTTTGAATATGCCTCTTCCGGATAACTCCATGAACCGAAATGTACTTTATATATTTCTAGTAAAAGGCCGATGAGGTGGAAGACGGTAATTACTTTTAATTCGTCTTTCGTCTCAAGTCCAGTTTTATACATAAACCACTGCATAAGAAGACATACGATGAGTATGAAATCGTAGCGGTATAACCCTGGGATAGAAATGATTTTTGAAAGGGCTAGTGTTAAGAAAATAACGACTGGGAATAAGCAAGATAATGCTTGCTCGTAAGTGAAGTATAGTAGTTGTTTTATATATAACATTGTGTCACCTTCGATATTTTTATTTGAAAACTCAAAATAATGACTAAGTATACTACAATTTTAAAAATAAGCTAGTAGTCTATTTGGCGTGTATTTGTAAGTTTTGGAAGGGAATTGTAATAATTATTTTAATATTGTAGCAAAGTAAAAAATAGTTTGCTATTTAAAAAGAGTGGAGATATAATATCTAAATGAAAATGATAATTATTATCAACAATAATTACAAATAAAAAATAATTATAAAAAACAACTGAATATAAAGGATGAAATGAAACATGTTACATAAGCCCGCTGTATATGCTAGCAATAATCGCTGGATACATATTAAGTTCATATGTTTCATGAGCTTAACAATTTTATGTTTAATTGGGTCTATATTTTTGGCCGTTGCATTTGGTGCAAAGGATATTCATTTGCAAACAGTATGGGCAGCGGTTTTTGATTATAATCCGAAATTAACGCAGCACCAAATTATTTATGAATTAAGGCTCCCAAGGGTAATAGGCGCAGCAGTTGTGGGAGCTGCTTTTGCGGTGGCTGGCGCTGTTATGCAAGGAGTAACACGAAATCCTTTAGCGGATGCAGGTGTGCTTGGCATAAATGCAGGTGCGATGTTTGTAGTAGCACTTAGTTTTGCCTTTTTCCCGCATATGCCGTATTCCTATTTGATGATTGTTTCCTTTATTGGAGCAGTCTTAAGTACAGTACTCATCTTTATTATCGGATCGGCAACATCAGGCGGATTAACACCGATGAGGTTAACGATTGCTGGAGCAGTTATGGCAGCGCTTTTGCATTCGTTAAGTTCAGGTGTTGCAATTTATTATGATTTAAGTCAAGATTTAGCATTTTGGTACGCTGGTGGTGTTGCAGGGGTTAAGTGGGAACACTTGAAATTTTTAGTTCCTATTATTCTCATAACGATTGTTTTTGCGACAGTGTTAGGGCGATCTATTTCACTCATATCAATGGGGGATGATGTTGCTACGAATTTAGGAGTAAAAACGAACCGAACGAGAATACTAGGGATGATTATAGTAGTCATTCTTGCTGGTGTATCTGTTTCAGCTGTTGGCTCTATTGGGTTTGTAGGACTAGTTATCCCGCATATTGCTAGAAAATTAGTTGGTGTGAATTATCGACTCATTATTCCTATGTCAGCATTTTTAGGAGCTATGTTATTAGTTTTAGCTGACTTAGGGGCAAGAACAGTAAACCCTCCTAAAGAACTTGCGATAGGAATTATGGTAGCTCTTGTTGGAGTTCCGTTCTTCCTCTATATAGCACGTAAAGTTGGGAGGGAGCTATAAGTGAAGGATCTTTTGAACACAGATAAAAAGAGAGCCATTACTGTAACTACACTTTTTGGTTGTATGAGTATCGCTGTCATTTTAATTAGTTTAAATACAGGGACACTGAGCATAGCGCCACTTAAAGTAATTCAAACACTTTTCGGTTATGGTGATTTTGAGAGTGCAACCGTGCTATATGATTATCGTATGCCAAGAATTATAATTACAATGTTAGCGGGTATTGGCCTTGGGATTTCCGGTGCGATTTTGCAAGGGTTATCACGTAATGCACTTGCAGACCCTGGTATTTTAGGATTACATGCAGGTGCATCTTTCGGGCTAATTATATTCGTTACTTTCTTTCATTCTATTAATGAGAATGCATCGATTTTAATACCGTTATTTACATTTGGCGGGGGAGTACTAGCTGCATTTTTAATTATTATACTTGCGAGTGACTGGTCAAAAGGTTTACTTCCTATTAGACTTATTCTCGTTGGTATTGCTGTTTCGGCTGGATTTAGTGCGATTTCGTTATTTTTCTCTCTCAAGTTAAATGATGAGACGTATACATTCGCTTCTAGGTGGTTAGTTGGTAACGTATGGGGAAGGGATTGGATTCATGTCCTTGCATTATTACCTTGGATTTTCATACTAACTCCATATGCATGGCTAAAATCTAAAACGTTAAATGCATTGTCACTAGGTGATAGTGTGGCAGCAGGACTTGGTGTTTCAGTTCAAAAGGAACGGTTATTACTTTTAGCTACAGCGGTTGGATTATCTTGTGCGAGTGTATCGATGGCAGGAGGGATTGGTTTTATCGGTTTAGTTGCTCCGCATATTGCAAGAAAGTTAGTGGGTACTACCTATCAGCATTTCCTTCCGCTAGCTGGCATTATTGGAATGATTATTTTAGTACTAGCGGATACGATAGGTCGCTCTATATTTGAGCCAAACTCTATTCCAGCTGGTGTAGTAGTGGCGGCTTTAGGAGCACCGTATTTTCTTTATTTACTTACAAAAACAAAATAAATACTTCAAAGAGGAGAACATATGAAAAAGAAACTTACTATTTTATTTAGCATGATGTGTATTTTAGTATTAGCAGCATGTGGTCAAACGAAATCCAATGAAGAGGCAACGAAAAAAACGGAAAAAAGTAATGATCCAAAAATCGCCTCTATGTCCATTCACTTAACGAATAATTTACTTGCATTAGGAATTACACCAGTAGGTTCTGTTATTGGTGGAGATTTAAAAGATTTCTTACCACACGCAAAAGAGCAGTTGAAAGATACGAAGAAACTTGGTGTTGTAACAGATCCAAACATGGAAGCGTTACTTCAATTAAAGCCAACTGACATTTATGTTGATGAAAAATACGCGGGCAAAGATTTAGCGAAATACGAAAAAATTGCAAAAACACATTCTTTCAACTTAGATGAAGGTACGTGGAGAGATCAGTTAAAACAAGTTGGTAAACTTGTAAACCGTGAGAAAGAAGCGGATACATATATTCAAAATTACGAAGAGCAATCAAAACGAGTAAAAAGTTTAATAGATAAAGAGTTAGGTAATAACGAAAAAGTAATGGCAATTCGCGTTACTGCAAAAGAATTACGAGTATTTAGTACGAAAAGACCGATGGGACCAATTTTATTCCAAGACTTAGGATTACAACCTGCAAATGGTGTAGAGAAAATTGATGGAAACCGTCCTTTCGAAGTCATTTCACAAGAAGTATTACCTGACTTTGATGCAGATGCTATTTTCGTTGTTGTAAATAGAGACGATAAGGCAAAAGCGGCATTTAAACAACTTCAAGAAACACCAATCTGGAAAGACTTAAAAGCAGTTAAAGGCAAGCACGTATACATTATCAATGACCAACCATGGCTTGACTATTCTGCTTTAGGTAACAAAATGGCAATGGACGAAGCGGAGAAAATGTTTACGAAATAATATAGTTTTGCTATTAAGAAAGGCCCTCTAAATTTTGGGGCCTTTTTGTTATTGTTAGAATAAATAAAAAATTATACAATGAATTTAATTGAATTCAAAGGAGATGTGCCAATGTCAGCGCTTATTGTAAGTATCCCGTTTATAAAGCAGTTTATGGAACAAGGGGATAAATAGGCTAAAATAAGTATCCCTGTTATTTAATAAAGGGGGAGTTTGAAATGACAATGAATCTTTTTCAAAATAAAACGATTAAATTATCAGCTATTAGAGAAGCGGATGCTGAAGTAATGGCTATGTGGCAAGAAGATAGTGAGTATTTAAGGAATGTCGATACAGATTTGGCATTCCCGCAATCGATACAAGAAATAGCAAGTGATGGGCTATTAAAAGGACGGAGATCCAACAGTGTTTCTTTCATGGTAAGGACAGTTCAAGAAGATCGCTTAATTGGTTTTGTGGCAATTCATGGCGTAGAGTGGAATAACAGAACGGGTTTGTTAGCTATTGGTATAGGAGATGCAAATGATAGAGGAAAGGGATATGGAAGAGAAGCAATCCATCTTATCTTAAAGTATGCTTTCTATGAATTGAATTTGCATCGCGTCGGCCTTGATGTTATTTCTTATAATAAAGCTGCTATTGAGTTGTATAAAAAGATGGGTTTTCAGTTAGAAGGTTGTATGAGAGAAGCAGTTCAAAGAGATGGGAAGTGTTTTGATCGTATTATTATGGGGATATTGCGGAATGAATGGATAGAGCTGCAGGATTAGAGAATACATTCGATATTATATATAGTATGCAGGAGATGCAATGATAATTGGCGAAAATTTACAGTGTACTGATTGAATTTATAAGGAGTTATGCAAAATGAATTTAGAAAAAAGTAAACCAGTAAATGAAGAGGTCGCTGAATTAAAGGAACTAATTAAAGAATTACACGGAAGTGTACATCAACTTCAAAGTGAAGTGCAGCAACTAAGGCACGAAAGACCGGTTGTTGAAGTGAGGAAAGGTGTTCAATTATCGCCAGCAATCGTTGGACAAATTGGTGGTATGATATTAGGTGGATTAGCAATTATCGGTATATTTTGGTGATGGAAAAAAGGTTTGCAGCATAGTGCTGCAAACCTTTTGTATTTGACGATATAATTTCATGCAATACAATTTCTACATTAAATAACGTAAATATATGTAAGCATGTGATAATAATAGCGCAATGATTGTTAACGGTAACCCAATTTTTAAAAAGTCCATATATGAGAAAGCATGTCCTTCACGTTTTGCAATACCAGCAACGACTACGTTTGCGGATGCTCCGATTAATGTTCCGTTTCCTCCTAAGCAAGCTCCAAGAGATAACGCCCACCATAGTACTTCGATTTGCGGAGAATCGACAGATAGTCCGAGTCCTGTAGCTAAGTCTTGAATAAGAGGGATCATCGTTGCGACAAATGGGATGTTGTCGATTGTCGCAGATGCGATGCCAGATACCCATAAAATAAGTATAGCTGCGAATCCGATGTCACCGTTTGTTACGTCGATTACTTCTTTTGCAAGTGAAGAGATAAGTCCGATATCTATTAACCCACCAACGAGAACGAATAGTCCGGCGAAGAAGAAAATGGTTACCCATTCAACGTGGGCAAATACATCTTCAATATCATGTTCTTTCACGCCGATTAACATAAGAAGTGTAGCGCCTGTCATCGCGATAACCGCAGCGTCTACATGAATAATCGAATGAAGTACAAAGCCTAAAATAGTTAGTCCTAAAATCGAAATGGATTTTAAAAGGAGGCTTTGATCTTTAATATAATCTTTTTCATTTAATGCCATTAATTTTTTGATTTGCTCAGGTGTTGTTTTTAGTTTGTTACGATACAGGAAGTAAATAATGCCAAGTGTCACGATAGAGATAATGATTACGATTGGAGCTAAGTTTAGTAAAAAGGCATTAAAATCTAAATGCTTATTTGCTGATCCAATCATAATGTTAGGTGGATCACCGATTAATGTTGCTGTTCCGCCTATATTTGAAAATAGTACTTCTGAAATTAAATAAGGAACAGGGTTTACTTTTAAAATACGTGTAATAGATAGTGTAACAGGTACGATTAATAATACGGTTGTTACGTTGTCCAAAAATGCTGAACCGACAGCAGTTAATAGGGATAGCAATAATAAAATGCGGATTGGTTTTCCGCCAGCTGCTTTTGCCGCTTTAATGGCCACAAATTCAAAGACGCCTGATTGACTCGTAATATGTACGAGAATCATCATCCCAATTAAAAGGGTGATCGTTTCCCATTGAATATGTGATGTGAAAGCGGTATGTAAATCTACAATTCCAAAAATAATCATAATAGCAGCACCGAATAGTGCAATTACAGCACGATTCAATTTCTCAGAAATAATAAATCCGTACGTGACTAAAAATACGGCAATTGCAAAATAATATTGCCAATTTGCTACTTCATGTGCTGATTGTTCCAATCATGTCACCTTCTTTAAAGTATGTATTCAATTGTAAACATGCATCCTTCTGCATAATTTATATTGTAGCAAATTCAAAAAAGAAAGAAAACTATTTAACAAAGTGAAGGAAAAAATGTGTTTTTTACATATGATATAAAAAAATAAAGAAACACAGTGCAAATTATTAGGAAAAGTGAGAGTTGTCCTCTAATATAGAGATAGCAATTTACATTATTTTTGCGTAAAATGGTTTAAAGAGGTGAATTCCGATGGAAATAGTAAAAGATAGTTCTCTTATTCAAAATGAAATTGAACGTTTTGTAAATAAAGATGTATATATTCATTTAGAAACGACGAACGGAGCGTATGCGTCACACTTTAATGAAAAGATGATGACAGTTGGAGCATTCATTCGAAATGCAATTATTCGCTTTGAACGCGGGAAGATTACTGGAACAAACCCATACCGAGTTGGTCTAAAGATGGATCATGGCTGGGTATATGCAGAAGGTATTACGCACTGGGAAGTAGACGATAAAGAGCGTTTATTACTAGCAGGGCACGATAATCAAGGTCGCTTAGCGGTAGCGCTTGAGTTAAGCTTAACGCCATTTAAGTAAGAAGGAGGGAAACTTATGGAGAGACATGTACTTGTTGTATTTCCGCATCCAGATGATGAAGCATTTGCTGCAGGAGGAACAATTCGCTTATTAACAGATCAAGGAGTACCTGTAACGTATGCGTGCGGTACTCTAGGACAAATGGGACGTAACATGGGTAAGAACGTATTCGCTAACCGTGAAACGATTCCAAATATTCGTGAAAAAGAATTGAAAGATGCATGTGAAGCGATGGGGATTCAAGACTTAAGAATGCTTGGTTTCCATGATAAAACGTTAGAATTTGAAGATGTTGATTTCGTTGCAGATAAAATTGAAGCAATCATTCAAGAAGTAAATCCATCTCGAATTATTACATTTTATCCAGAGCACGGCGTACATCCAGATCATGATGCATTTGGCCGCGCTGTAGTTCGCGCTGTATCACGTATGTCAAAAGAAGAACGTCCAGTTATTCATGCGGTTGCGATTACGAAAAATCGCGAAGCTGTACTAGGTGAGCCGGATGTTGTAAATAATATTAGTGAAGTATTTGAACATAAATTAGCTGCACTAGGTGCGCACCGTTCGCAAACAGAAGCGATGCTAGAAGAAACGCATGCAAAAATCAAAAACAAAGATGCTGCAACATTAAAATGGTTGCAACTTGAACAATTCTGGACTTATAAATGGGAGTAGGCTAGAAGGATATCTTCTAGTAGCTCTTACATAGAAAAAAGCACCGTCATTTGTGACGGTGCTTTTTTCTTTATTCTCCTGCTATTTGCAAGCAACCTTCACTTTTATCTCGTACTCCATTCTTTTGCAAATTCATCATGATATGATTCGCTCCAATGGTATGGCTGCAATTCTTTTAACGGTTTGAAAATAATATCTTGTTTCGAATTTGTAATGGCGCATAGTACTTCTGGTCCCCAATAAAATAAACGTTCTTGGCATACACCACAAGGTGATAATACTTTTAATTCAGAATGCTCATTTTCTCTTGCAAGACAAATCGAATGTGTAACTTTCTTATGAAATTTATGTGCTTCTAAAATAGCACCTGTTTCCATACAAAGTTCTGTTGAAGCGTTTATTACATCAGGGGCCACACTTGTATAAATGGATCCATCTTCTACACGAATTGCTGCAGCTCCGCCCCAATTATGCGGATATCTTTGGTCAATTAAATTTTTCACTGCATCATATAATTGTTGTTCAACGCTCAAGTGTATTTCCTCATTTCTACGTAATTTTTGATTTAATGACTGTTATTTTTTTAGTAATACCGTTAAAAAAGAATAGACACTCAATTTCAAACTATAAATGCAAGAATTACTTTTCATCTGCATACTTTTCCTCTAAGGCAATTAATAGAGGAATTGATATAGTTACAAGAATGATTAAAGTGGTTATAAAGGATTTAGAAAGAGAAAAAGAACCTTCGATTAAAGGTGATAAAAACTTGAATGAAAGTATACTTGTTATTAAGGAAACTATTAAAAAGCTAAAAAGAGACACATTTTTATTTTTGATAGATGTTTCTATAAAATCTTTAAGACAGCTTATGACGACAAATATAGTTAATATAATAAGAGAAATAAAATAATGTGTTACATTTGTCATACTAATAGTAGGATCGTCTATTATGTAAGCAAGTAACTTAGATACTAACATACCTCCAAATAATAAAATAATAAAAGCAAGTAATCCTTCCGATGTATAAGTGCTGAAATTATCTTTCTTGTTAAAGAGTTTATAATTCAGAGTAGATTGGGTTATTTGAATTAGGAATAGGATAAGAATCCACACATAATATACAATTGGTAATTCTCCTGAGAATAGCGCAATCAGGAAATTTATTACTGTCCTTAAAATTTCAATCACTATAAAAGCCCTCCTGTTTGTAAGCTTTGCGATATTAAAAATATGCTAGTCTATCATTTAATAATTAGATCTATCAATTCGAACTATTCCTAATTATTCCATAAAAAGGTGTTGGCATCAAGTTACCCTTCTAACAAAATCTCCAAGACTCAACACTAGAAAAAGAAACGCAATATGTAATATAATTGAAAAAAGTATATTTTAAAATCAATGTTAATATTACCCTCCTATAAGTATTAACATACGTAATTGAGGTGTTTTCTTTGTTGTTTTATGATCGAATTTCTATAATGGCCCCTCCTGTTCCGTAGCTAAGGAAAGTCTTTTTATTTCTGAGATTTTCAAAGTTATAGGAGGGTATGAAAAATGAAAAAAGTCTCAGTACCATCACTTTTGTTAATGATCATTCTTGTAGCATTTCCGCAAATTAGTGAAACGATTTACACACCGTCTTTACCTGATATTTCAAAGGCGTTACATGTAAGTAATAATGAGGTACAGTTAACACTTAGTGTGTATTTTGCTGGATTTGCTTTAGGTGTATTTTTTATTGGATGGTTATCCGATATAATCGGTCGTCGCCCGGCAATGTTATTTGGAATTGTAATATATGGTGTAGGAAGTTTCTTATGCTTTATTGCAAATTCCATTGAAGTTTTATTGCTAAGTCGTTTTATTCAAGCGTTTGGAGCAAGTGCTGGCTCAGTTTTGACGCAAACGATTCTTCGTGAAAGTGTAGAAGGGCATAAGAGGCATGTGATGTTTGCTCAAATCTCGGCAGTCATTGCTTTTACACCAGCGATAGGACCATTAATTGGTGGCTTTCTTGATCAAATGTTTGGATTTAAAATCGTATTTTTAAGTTTAGTAGTTATGAGTATCGGAATTTTTCTGTATACGTTTGTTTCTCTTCCGGAAACAAAAACGGACTCAGTAACGAATAAAATAAATGTGTTTTCTGTTTTAAAACGATTGATTACAAATCCGAAAGTAGTAACATATGGTCTATTAATTGGAGGAGCGAATGGTGTTTTATTTAGCTACTATGCAGAAGCGCCGTTTATCTTTATTGAATACTTTCAGTTATCGCCTAGTATGTATGGATTTTTAGGAATTGTTGTTGCTTCCGCTTCAATTATTGGAGCGAAAGTTTCAAAACGATTACTTGCTACGTATAAACCAGAGAAGATTATATATATCGGTTGTCTTGTAATGACAGGAGGAGCTATCCTTTTATCTGTTATTACGTTTGTTGGATCAAATCCGAATGTAATATATATGATTGGATTTTTACTAGCGATGTTTATATTGCTATTAGGAATTGGAGTAGCGTTGCCTAACTGTTTAAGTTTAGCATTAGTAGATTTTCAAGATGTTATTGGTACAGCAGGAGCATTGTTTAGCTTAGGCTATTATGTAATTGTAACGATGACAGTTTGGGGAATGAGTCAACTCCATACGGGCTCGTTGATGGTGATGCCACTTTATTTTCTGGCTATTGTAGTTATCATGATGGTGTTTACTAAAGTGTTTATTTTAGGTAAACAAACTTCAAAAATGATTTGAAAATAAAATAGGAACAAATCATTATTTTGTGTAAATGTATTAACCCTTAAGTATAAAGATAAAAATGCTCTCTCAAATTTTTTTGGAGAGCATTTTTGTTTTGTTTCATCTAAAATATTTCTTTCACTCAAATAAATCCCTATGTTTAACATTTTTGGGGTAATGTAGTTGTGATGAGGATATTCTTTTATTATAATTACTAATATATTAGAATTATTATATGTTAGAGGGAGCGAACGTTTTTTGAGTGAAGTATCTAAAGAAATTAAAATAGCAGAGAAATTAAAATTTTGGGAAGAACAAGATCAAATAAATAAAGAATTAATACCGAGAGTTGTGAAAAGTCATGAAATGATTACAGACTTGGCAGCTCAATTTGATAAAAATTTAATATCTATGTCTTTGTTCCAAGAAAACATAGATGAAAATGATGAGGAGATTAGTAGTTTACATGAGAAGTTAAAAAGCGAATCATCTAAACGGATGGAACAAATAAGTAAATTAACTGCTAAAGTAGAAGAACAAGATATACATATTAGTGAAATGAAAAGTATGTTGATGAATCAAGAGGAAGAGATAAGAGAAGTAAAAAAAGTTCTGGAAAAAGTGAATAAAAATTTAGGAGTTACAGGGAATAATAACCGGAATTTAGCTGTCAATATAGGTGTTTTAATTGCAATGATACTATCTATTATTGCAATTATTCTATGAGGTGTACGTATGGAATCCTATAAAATGTTGGAGTCGTTAAAAAAAATACCGAAATCAGCATCGAATAATGTATCAAAAGAAAAAATGTTTTCTCGTTTAGAAGCGTTAAAAGATAGGGATGTTGTACTACAAGCAGGCATTTATTCATCAATAATAGGTTATCAAATACTTGAAACAAGGAATGTTCCGGATGAGTTGTTTGATGCATATGCTTCCCAGTACCCACAACTTTCTAGTAGTGGTATGTCTCTTTATGAAAAGTATGTAGAAGTTTATGAAAAGGGAGAAAGCTCTATTACTGGTTTTGTAAATGGGGTTAAAGGAAAGCAATTTGAATATTATGTCCAAAATAATTTATCAGAAAGATATCCGGACTATGATTTTACTATTGCAGAGAGTGCCAACCAACCTATATGGGATATAAAAGGTATTAGCCAAGAAAACGGGGAAGAAATGTTAATTCAGGTGAAAATGATGGATACTGCGCAAGCAAACCATTTGTCTAATATTATGCAAGCTAATCCAGATGTTTATTATGCTACTAGTTCAGAAATACGAGAAAAAATTCTTGCTGCAAAACCGGAATTACAGGAACAATTTATTCCAATCGATATCTCAAGTTATGAATTTACACAAGATGTACAAGATGGATTGGAAACATTGAGGGAAAACTTAGGGATTGATTTACCAGATGAAGTTTTTGCACTAGCACCATATTCAACAGAAATAGTTTTAGGGATAAGACTACTCTTTGATTTAGCCTCGGTGAATAGAGATTTTAAACAAGTACAAGCTACTGACAAAGCACGTCTAGGAGCAGTGAAAGCTTTAATTCTGTTTTCAAGGTTTGGCATCAATACAATTTTAGGTGTTGTGGGATCGTCACTAGGTACAATAGCAATACCTGGTATCGGTACAGTGATAGGTGTAGTAGCTGGAGTATATGTAGGGAGTAAATTAAATAGAAAAATTGCACCATACTCACTGAAAATTGCATACACATTAGTAGGACTTAATGAAGAAGATGTATTCTACTTTAAAAATATGGAAAGGGTACATGATTTGGCACTTGAGTATAGAAAAAATAGTTTGCTTTTACAAAAACCGTAAGTTTATTTATAAAAGAGTCTCATTTTTTAATGAGACTCTTTTATATTTTATGAAAATAATTATAGTTATGAATATGTAAATAATGTTAAAATATAACAAAGTTGTATAGTTATAGTTTTTGGGAGGGTGAAAATATGTTAATGAATCTAGTATGCATTCTACTAACCATTTCCGGATTTATAATAGTTATACGAAAAACTTTCATTGTAAACCACTATCTTTGTAATTTAATGGCATTCTTTTGCGCTTATATGACAACATCTTCCTACGTATTAGAGCAACTTTCATTAACGAAAACTATATTGATATTATGTTTGTTGCTTATAACTTTTATTTTTGTATACTCACATTTTGATATTAGAGGATTAGCTTTTAACGATTACACAGTATTCAATCTACCTTCTAGCCGGGTGAATATATTAGTGAAAAAAGGGTTAACTAAAGCGAACATAGAACTCACATTGGATAAAAATAATATATATTTATCAGGTTCTCCTGTTAAAATTCGAATATTGAATAGACCATTACATACAACTAATATTTTATTTAGAAAATGCCCAGAGGATATAAGGACAAAAATGAAAGATATTATTAAGGAAAAGATAAAAGCTGAAGAGAAAAGTTTTCCACTTTCCGGTGTATTGTTGATTGTTTTAAGTGTAGTTATATTTTTCTTAAAGTAGGGGATGGGATAGAAAATTTTTAGCTGTGGTAATGGAATAAATAAGAGATGTAGAAGCCAGTGACTTTGTAGTTTTATTAATATATTAAATTTCTGCGTGGTGCGTTAATTGCATGTGTAAACAATTGCAGTACAAACTATAATTAGTGTAATAACCGAGGAGGATAGGATCTCCTCGGTTATTTATATTGTAATAATATTCATGCCGGAATCATATTGAATAGATGTATTTTATTGTTAATTTAGTTAAAAATTAATCAGACTATGTATAATGATTTACCGAAAAAATAATTGAACTTTTCAGATAAATGAATTAATATAAGGTAAGTAATTTTAAGATTTATAGAATATTGGAAGATGAAAGGTTTTGAGAATTTTGTAAGAGGCAAAAAACGATTTTAGGATAGCTTTAAAGCTAGTGTAAAATGACGTTTGCTTCATCATTTTCAGGGCCGAAAGGAATTAGGGGAAAGCATCTTGTTTTAAAATGCGGCTATGAATCATCTAAGAGGGGGAAGTGAAGTGGCAAACAAAGAATTGAAAAGAGGCTTAGAAGCACGTCATATTCAAATGATCGCTTTAGGCGGAACGATTGGTGTTGGCTTGTTTATGGGGTCAGCCAGCACAATTAAATGGACAGGTCCGTCAGTAATGCTTGCGTATGCAATTGCAGGTATTTTTATTTTCTTTATTATGCGTGCGATGGGTGAAATGTTGTATATGGAACCAAGTACAGGTTCATTTGCGACGTTCGGTCATAAGTATATTCATCCGCTAGCTGGCTATATGACAGCGTGGAGTAACTGGTTCCAGTGGGTTATCGTTGGGATGTCAGAAATTATTGCGGTTGGAGCATATATGAAATATTGGTTCCCGGACTTACCAGCTTGGATACCAGGTGTAATCGCGATGGTTATTCTAGGCGCAGCTAACTTAATTTCTGTTAAGTCATTTGGTGAATTTGAATTTTGGTTTGCGATGATTAAAATCGTTACGATTCTATTAATGATTATTGCGGGATTTGGACTTATTTTCTTTGGAATTGGTAACGGTGGAGAAGCGATTGGCATATCTAATCTTTGGTCAAATGGCGGTTTCTTTACAGGTGGTTTTTCAGGATTCTTCTTTGCATTATCACTTGTAGTTGGTGCATACCAAGGTGTGGAATTAATCGGGATTACTGCTGGTGAGGCGAAGGATCCGAAAAAGACACTTACAAGAGCGATTCAAAGTACAATTTGGCGTATTTTAATATTCTATATTGGTGCTATTTTCGTTATTGTAACTGTGTATCCATGGGATCAATTAAGTACAATTGGTAGTCCGTTCGTAGCAACTTTTGCGAAGGTTGGTATTACAGCAGCAGCTGGACTTATTAACTTCGTTGTTATTACAGCGGCAATGTCGGGTTGTAATAGCGGTATTTATAGTGCGGGTCGTATGCTTTATACGTTAGGTGTAAATGGACAAGCGCCGAAATATTTCACGAAACTTTCTGGAAATGGTGTGCCTTTATTCGGTACAGTTGGCGTAATTATCGGTTTAGCGGTTGGTGTTGTTTTAAGTTATATCGCACCGAAAAACTTATTCGTATATGTATATAGTGCGAGTGTACTTCCTGGTATGGTACCATGGTTCGTCATTTTAATTAGTCAAATTAATTTTAGAAAAGCAAAAGGAGCAGAGATGAAAGATCATCCGTTCAAAATGCCATTTGCTCCTGTTACAAACTATTTAACAATTGCCTTTTTAATTATGGTATTAATCGGAATGTGGTTTAACGATGATACGCGCATTTCACTAATTGTAGGTATTGTTTTCTTAGCTATCGTAACAATTAGTTTCTATGCTTTCGGAATAGGGAAACGACCTCCGTTAGATATTCAAAATGATCAAGAGATTTCAAGTAAATAAAGATAGTAAAAAGTCCGATTTCTCATATGGAAATCGGACTTTTTGTTATTAAAATTTCTCTAAAACGATTTTCCCAATGGTACGCCCACTTTCAAGTAGTGCATGTACTTTCTTTACGTTTTCAGCATTAATTGGTGTGAATGTTTCATTTAAAGTAGTCTTTAAAATACCTTCATCTAATAGTTCGCTTACTTTATTTAATAGTTCGTGCTGCGTAATCATATCGCCAGTTTCATACATCGCTTTTGTGAACATAAACTCCCAAACGAGTGTAGCACTTTTACTTTTTAAAATCCCCATTTCAAGAGGGTGCTCATTTTCTACGATAGAGCAAATTTTTCCTTGTGGTTTAATGAGGTCACATATTGCTTGCCAATGTTGATCTGTATTGTTTAAGCAGAAAATATAATCTACATCTTTTATCCCGAATTCTAATATTTGATCTTGTAAAGGTTGGTGATGGTTAATAATATAATCGGCACCGAATTTTTCAACCCAGTGTATCGTTTCATTGCGGGATGCAGTTGTGATTACATTTAATCCAGCCCATTTTGCTAATTGAATTGCAATTGAACCTACACCACCAGCTCCACCGATAATTAAAATGTTTTTAAATGTATTTGTATCTTTCTTATTATAATCAATACCTAAACGTTCGAATAAACCTTCCCAAGCCGTAATAGCTGTTAAAGGAAGTGCTGCAGATTCAGCATCACTTAACGTTTTTGGTTTTCTACCAACGATTCTTTCATCAACTAAATGATATTCACTATATGTACCTTGTCTCGTAATGCTTCCAGCGTAAAACACTTCGTCGCCTTCTTTAAATAACGTACAACCTTCGCCTGTTTGTACGACTACACCACTAGCATCCCAGCCGAGTATTTTTGCTACATCTTCTTTTTTATCTTTCGGAGAGCGAACTTTAGTATCAACTGGGTTAACGGAAATAGCGTTAATTTTAACGAGTATATCTCTTCCTGTAGCAACAGGTCTTTCAACTTCAATATCAATTAAACTGTTTTCTTCTTCAATAGGTAAGTATTCATGTAAACCAATTGCTTTCATTTCTATTCCCTCCATTAAAGTAAGAGTCATTTTCTCTTTTATTATAGATGGTGAAATGCCATTATGTAAAAAAGAACATTCTTTTTTATTTATGCTGGTATGAAAGTGTGGAAGGAGTTTGCTTCTAAAAAGCAGAATTTTTTACTGTGTTACTTTATCTCAAATTAAATGTAGAGGTGGATACATAATGACAGTAAAGAAGCTTTATTTCATCCCAGCAGGTCGTTGTATGTTAGATCATTCTTCTGTTAATAGTACGCTCACACCGGGGAATCTATTGAACTTACCTGTATGGTGTTATCTTTTGGAGACGGAAGAGGGGCCTATCTTAGTAGATACAGGTATGCCAGAAAGTGCGGTTAATAATGAAGGGCTTTTTAACGGTACATTTGTCGAAGGGCAGGTTTTACCGAAAATGACTGAAGAAGATAGAATCGTGAATATTTTAAAACGGGTTGGTTATGAGCCGGAAGACCTTCTTTATATTATTAGTTCTCACTTGCATTTTGATCATGCAGGAGGAAATGGCGCTTTTATAAATACACCAATCATTGTACAGCGTGCTGAATATGAGGCGGCGCAGCATAGCGAAGAATATTTGAAAGAATGTATATTGCCGAATTTAAACTACAAAATCATTGAAGGTGATTATGAAGTCGTACCAGGAGTTCAATTATTGCATACACCAGGCCATACTCCAGGGCATCAATCGCTATTAATTGAGACGGAAAAATCCGGTTCTGTATTATTAACGATTGATGCATCTTATACGAAAGAGAATTTTGAAGAGGAAGTGCCGTTTGCTGGATTTGATCCAGAATTAGCTTTATCTTCAATTAAACGTTTAAAAGAAGTTGTGATAAAAGAGAAGCCGATTGTTTTCTTTGGACATGATATAGAACAGGAAAAGGGATGTAAAGTGTTCCCGGAATATATATAGTGCAAAAAGTCACGGGCGAATGAGCTCATGACTTTTTCGTTTAAATAATTTTTTTGAATAAGTTATAAACTTTTTTTGAACTATCTTCATTTAATTGATAGTACGTAAGGTTTACATCATCGGGAGTATCTTGCTGAGCAATCATCACTTCACTACTGTGATGATCAACTACCCATATGAAATATTTTTTATAAGTTCCATCCTCGAAAGTAATCCACATATCACAATCTATTAAATCTGATCCTTCTTCATCTAATGTTAATTTGCCTTTTTTGGCGGTATCCATACTGTTAATAAACGTTTTTAATTCATCTGTTTTTGTGAGAAAGATATCCTTTTTTGTTTTAATTGACTCGACATGAATATCTTTTATTTCCTGTTTTCCTAAAAAGACAGGGGGCTCATTTGGGTCTCTTTGAGTTGAAATGATAGTAGCTTTCTTCTTTGGCTTATTTGCTGTATAGAAGTCTTGAATAGATTTTTCTGAGTTGAAAAACCATAAGATACCAAAAATAATCAATGTGCTACAAAGCAGTAAAATGATTTTTTTAATAGAATATTCTCCTCTCTATTACTTCGTATGAAGAGCGTTTCTATTAATATATGATAGGTAAGCGTAAAGTATTATAGTTGAACTTGGTTATGCTTCACAGTTTTTATCGGACGATCTACGAGTAAATTGTAAGTGAGCCCAATTAATACGAAAATGCCACCGACAACTTTGCCCATTGAGAGTTCGTGTGACAAAATGAAATCAATGATAGTCCCCGCAAATAACTGTCCAATAAAGATGAGTAACGTTAAATAAAATGCTGATATTTTAGGAGTGATATAGTTCGATAATGAGATGACGATAACGCCTACTAATCCGCCTAAGTAAACAGCGATAGGAATAGATTGTAATGTATGCATTGGAATATACAATGAATCTGAACTGAAAAGTAAAAATAACATAGAGAAAAATAATCCAGTAATATAATTAAAAAACGTGCCTTCCCAATTTCCAATCTTCGCTGCTAAATTCGCATTAATAATTCTAGCAACAACGATAGAAACACCAGCTAAAATAGCGATAGTAATATATAACATTTTTTTGCCCCCATTAATAAATTGTCATGATTATAATTCCAGAAGAGATGAAACATAATCCAATTAGTTTTTTCTTTTCAAACTTTGAAACTTTCATTCCTAATAAGCCAAAATGATCAATAACGATGGAAGCAATGGATTGACCGAATAAACTTAATGCGATTGTAATGGAGGCACCAAGGACGGAGAAACTTATATTATTAAAAAGAACAGTGAATACACCAATCGCACCAGCGCTATATAAGAAAAGTGGAATCCCTTTATTAAAATGGATTTTATTTTTGTTTATGATTAAAACGAAAATAACTGCAATTAAACCGACAAGGTGAATGACAACGCTTGCGGTATACTTGCCAATTAACTCAGATAAAATCCCATTCAATGGGAGCATAATGGCAATAAGCACACCAATAAAGACAGAAAGAAAGTTATACAATGTAATATCCCCTTTATATTTCATATTTGTAATGACTGTATCATGCTGAAATTGTCTATTACTATGACATATGTCATAGTGGAAGAAGAAAATTTTGATTACAATGGGGAGTAGTTGTAAAGGTGGGGGACTATGAAGAAAGTATGTAATTCTATTAAATTAGCAGAGTATATGAAACAAAATAATATTGACGCATTTTTTACTAATGATATGAAGCCGTATATGGAATTAATATTTTTTAAAAAGAATGAGTTTATTTGTAGAGAAAATGAAGAGATAGATTATTTATTTTTCTTCGTTGAGGGAAAAGCGAAAGCGTTTAATACATTAAGTAACGGGAAATCTGTATTACTATGCTTTTATGATAGTTTGCAGCTGTTAGGAGATGTGGAGTTAATTCATTCTCAAAAGACTGCTTCAAACGTACAAGTAATGGCAGATTCATATTGTGTTGGTTTGCCTTTAGGGAAAGTGAGAAATCAACTATTTCATGATGCGAAATTTTTACGGTGTATTTGTGGATCGTTAGCACATAAATTAAACCGACTTTCAAAAAATAGTACAATTAATTTATTATATCCACTTGAAAATAGACTTGCGAGTTATATGTTAGCAGCAGGGGAACGAGCGGTGCAGCACGGAAATCGAATTGTATTTAGTGGGAATTTAACGGAAACAGCTGAATTGTTAGGAACTAGTTATCGGCACCTATTACGTACATTAAATATTTTTTGTGATAAAGAGATTATAAAGAAAAATAATGGTTGCTTTGAAGTAGTAAATGTGGATGTTTTGAGGGAACTGGCGGCAGATGTTTATAAATAGGAGGAGATTATAAATGATTACACCTATATTTAGAATTTTTGATATTGAAAAAGCAAAGCTATTTTACATAGATTTTTTAGGATTTAAACTGGATTGGGAACATCGGTATGAGGAGCATATGCCATTATATATGCAAATTTCGTTACATGATGCTGTAATACATTTATCAGAACATCATGGTGATGCTTCGCCAGGCGGTGCGATTCGGGTGAAAATAGAGGATTTAAAAAGTTATTATGCTATTTTATCAAGTAAAGATTATGCTTATTCAAAACCTGATATAGAGAGCACACCGTGGGATACAATGGAATTAACTGTGATTGATCCGTTTTCAAATAGAATTATATTTTATGAGGAAAAGGTTTAGTATTAGCATTACTAAACCTCTATTAGATTGAACTGGTGAGTGAATGGCTTGGCGAATAAAATAATGAACTACTCTTAGAGATATGGAGCAAAAAAATAGATCAGTAGCAGCAACTACTGATCATCCATATGTACATGAATTAGGAGAGGTCAAACATTTATTAACTTTATTATAATAGATTTTCATGAGAATAAAAACTGAAAATTCTAATTTTATGTTGAGAAAGTTTTTTGTATCGAAATATATAAAAGAATAGGGATTTTTAGTAAAAGGAAATATGATATTTATATTTTAATAAATTGTGATATAGTTTATAAAGAATAGATTACATAAAATGTTATTTTATTACATAGTAATCGTGTTTTGGATTAAGGAAGGGGGAAATGATTGTGAAGTTTGATGATCAACGCCTACTAGGAGTCCGATTAGGATCGGTACTTGTAACAGAGGAAAATCAATATTTAGTAATTAAGAAAAAAGATCATTATGCACTATTAAATATACATAATTTAGAATGCACACATGTTGAAGTGCAGCTAGAACATATTGAAGAATTGTTGCGGGAAGATTTCCAAGAAAGTATAACGGAGATTATCGCACCAGAACATATAAAAATTGTTGCGAAAAATGTAATATAAAGAAAGAAGCTGGAAGGAACAGCTTCTTTCTTTTCATTATAAGGATAACGTTTTAAAAACGTCACCAATAATCCCTTCCATTTGATGAACACCTAAGTCGGCGTTCGTCATTATAACGGCACCATTACCTCGGTATGGATAGCATACCATCATACATTGAAATCCCACGCCCCAGCCAAGTGAATACATTTGTAAGTCTTCGTTAGAATCATCTAGAAAAACACCTAGTCCAGTCCATTTTGAGCAACCTTGAGGAGAAATCATATCTTGTACTGTTATTTGAGAAAGTTTTAGTTTGCCCTTTCCTTGTAAGGAATGAATGATTTCAATTACTAAAGTTGATAAGTCAGTGGGTGTTGTCCAAATGCCTGAAGCAGCTGCGAATGGATAAAATGGATACTTCTCATTTGTAATGGTGCCATCTTTATTATGCCCGCAAGCAAAGGGCTCCATTTTATTTATATCTTCAGGAGAGAATACCGTACTATTCTTTAGCTGGAGTGGCTGAAAGATATATTCTTCAAGTAAAAGGGTGAATGGTTTTCCAGTTATATCTTCAAGTAGTAGTTCGATAATACAAAAGTTTGCATCAGAGTAGTGAAATTCGCTTTCTGGTTTATAAGCTATTTCTATCGGTACGGGACAATATGATGTTTTACCGGCAAGGAGTTCAGACATGTTTGGTTGCCCTTGTGCAAGTAGATAAAGGAGGATCAATGATTCCAGATTGGTGACATAACAAGTTTCGCAATGTGACCTTTTTTTGTGAAGTAAATAGATTGGTAGGGATGTTCCAAGATGTGAGTCTATCATTTACGTCTTCATCTAAATGTACGATTTCTTGATCTGATAACGTTAGTACGAGCATTGCAGTGATAAATTTACTAATTGAACAAGAATTGAATATGGAATCCGTAGTGACAGTTCTAGTTGTTCCAGATTCAAGCATTCCAAAGGCAATCGCTTCGTCTAGTTTGCCATCACGTATAACGGCAAGGCTTAAACCTGCAACAGAATATTGGTTCATTTTCTCGTATATATCGTTACTTTTTAATTTCATAGTGACTCCTTTCTTTGAAAAGACAGAATGTTAGTTCTATTATACCGTAGTAAATAGATAGAATGAGAGAAAAAGAAAAAACTTCATCTTTTATCGATGAAGTTCTTTTAGTTAATTCGAAGTGAATGCTTTAAAAAATTTATCTCGGTACATGTACATAAGCCATGAGGTTGTTAGTAAAGAGATAATGATTTCTTTGTTTTGAATTGGCGCATTGAAAACAAGCCAGCCAACGATATCAAATAATAAATGTAGTGCCATTGAAAGAACTACAAATTGTAGTAGCGTATTTAAAAATCTTTTCATGAAGTGCCCCCCTAAAATAAAAGGTTTTATCAACAGTGTTGTATATTACTATTATACATTAAATGTGTCCTGTGGTAAAATTTACATAAGTTAGTGAAATAAAACAAATGAAAGCTAATGAGGAGGAATAGTCATGGAATTTTGGGTGATCATACCGATAGCAGTCTTTGGATTTATTTATATTGCTGAAAAATTAAATAGAATCGAAAAGAAAAATGATGCCCGTTTAAAGAGGATGGAAGATAGATTACAGCTAATTTCGAAAGAAATGGGAATTGTAGATAGAGAACCTGAAATTAATAAAGAGTTGCGTCAGCTTACGGAAGAAGGTAAAACAGTTACAGCAGTTAAGAGAGTAAGAGAGGCTTTTGGGTTTTCTTTACTAGAAGCGAAGCAATATGTCGATAAATTATAAAAAAGATCATCCGATTGGATGGTCTTTTTTCATTGTACCATACGTGTATTTACATAAGCAGCGATTATAACGTGGCCAATTATAATGATAGGAAATAAGATTTTGACATTAGGAGTAGTGAAGACACTACCAATTGTGGCGATAATACCAGCAGTTAAATTATAAAGACCAACTATTTTTGATAACTTACCTTTATCTGGCACACGGCGTTCATTGAATCCTGATAAGAGCCAAGTGTATTGTTTAACTCCGATGAAATAGGCTAGTGCAAATGAAATGATTGCTAGTATGAATAATGATGGATACGCGAAGAGAGTCATTGAAAACACCTCCGTTAAAGGGCTGTAAATAAATTATAGTATGAATGTTATAATTTAACAAAATAGATTTTAAGTGTAATAGAAAAACGGAGTATTTATCATGAAGGGAGATTAAGTATGAATATTGTGGAATTCCAGAGATATGTATCAAATTTCAGTAAAGAAAAAGGATTTAAAGATACAACCATTGAAGAGCGTACGATGTATACGATGGCGGAATTGGGTGAATTAGCGGAAGTGATATTAAAGCGTGATAAAATACAAGATTCGAAAAGAGAGATTGGTTTAGAAATGTTTGATGTAATTTGGAATGTATGTGATTTAGCAAATAAGTTAGAAATTGATTTAGATAAGGCATTTGAAGAAAAAATGATGATTAATAAAAAACGTGAATGGTAAGTGGAATATTAATGTGTAAAGATGGGGGATACGAATGAAAAAGAAGCTTATTATAGGAGGAGTCTTTACCTTAATTAGTGTAATGAGTGTTTTCGCCTACTTAGTATTTCAAGGCATATTTATTCCGAATCAAATAAGTGCGGATAAGTATGAAATAAAAGGTGTAGATGTTGCGTCATATCAAGGAGATATAGATTGGAGAGAGTTGGAAAAGCAAAATATGAAGTTTGCGTTTATAAAGGCTACTGAAGGAAGCGCGTTTGTGGATAAGTACTTTTCGAAAAATTGGACGAATGCGAATAAGACAGGTATGCGCATCGGAGCGTATCATTTTTTTAGTTTTGAAAGTAAAGGCGAAACTCAAGCAGAGCAATATATACGAACTGTTCCAAAATATAAACAAGCATTGCCACCCGTAATTGATGTTGAGTTTTACGCTAATAAAAAAGATAATCCGCCTAAGCGTGAAGATGTTGCGAAAGAGTTGTCGGTCATGGTTGAAATGCTAGAAAAACATTACAGCAAGAAAGTAATATTGTATGCAACTCAAGAGGCATATGATCTGTATATAAAGGATGCGTATCCCCAATGTGATATATGGATTCGTAGTGTCTTTACAAAACCAAGTTTATCAGATGAGAGAAAATGGACGTTTTGGCAATACACGAATCGCGGGAGATTAAATGGTTATAATGGAAAAGAAAAGTATATTGATTTGAATTTATTTTATGGGAATGAGGAAGAGTTTGAGAATTATGGAATAAAAGGTTAAGTTTTAAAGCGCACAAAATTTTGTGCGCTTTTTATTAATGGTATGAAAAATATGTAAAAAAAAGATGGAACAAACATTTGAGATGAATTGTCTAATATAGGTAATAACTATTTCGTTTGAAAGAAAGGGTGGAGAAAATGAAAAAGAATACATTATTAAAATTAGGGGTATGTGTTAGTTTACTAGGAACAACTCAATTTGTTAGTGTAATTTCTTCTGTGAAAGCGGAACAAAAGCTAGAGCAAAACGTAATAAAAAATGAGACAGGAACCATTTCAATTTCTCAGTTAAACAAAAATGTATGGGTTCATACGGAGTTAGGTTATTTTAACGGGGAAGCAGTTCCTTCGAACGGTCTAGTTCTTACTACTTCTAAAGGGTTAGTACTTGTCGATTCTTCTTGGGATGATAAGTTAACGAAGGAATTAATAGAGATGGTAGAAAAGAAATTTAAGAAGCGCGTAACGGATGTTATTATTACACATGCGCACGCTGATCGAATTGGCGGAATAAAAACGTTGAAAGAAAGAGGCATTAAAGCGCATAGTACAGCATTGACTGCGGAACTAGCAAAGAAAAATGGATATGAAGAACCACTTGGAGATTTACAAACTATTACGAATTTGAAGTTTGGAAATATGAAAGTAGAAACGTTTTATCCAGGGAAAGGACATACAGAAGATAATATCGTTGTATGGTTACCGCAATATAACATTTTAGCTGGAGGTTGTTTAGTGAAATCTGCGGAAGCTAAAAATTTAGGGAATGTCGCTGATGCCTATGTAAATGAATGGTCTACATCGATTGAAAATGTGCTGAAGCGATATGGGAACATAAATGCAGTAGTGCCTGGTCATGGAGAAGTAAGGGACAGAGGGTTACTTTTACATACATTGGATTTGTTGAAATAAGAAATTATGGGAATATAAAAGCGAGGAGAAACAATTTTCTCCTCGCTTTCTTCTAGCTATATTTAAATGCGAAGCTATCAATTATGCCTGCATACGTTACTGAGATTTTAATTCCAAGTATACAAATACCAGTACCGTCATAATTGCTATAACAACGTAAGTAATATCGAGCATTATAAGTGTTTTTAAAGTTTCAGTCATCCTCATTCACCCCTGGTATGAAAATATAACATAATCTCTTATCAATCAGATCAGAGATTATAAAGATAACAATGTAAATGAAATTTCTTAAGTATTTTCTATATAAATATATCATATAAATAATGTAAACAATGTTAAGATAATGTAAATGTATTGTAAATAAAGAACTTTCCCATAGAATCTTTAATCAAAAATAGCTAGTTAATAGTTCTCTAAATCTATTAACTAGCTATTTGAAAGTACCAACAAAGATGTGCATTTTTCAGTAATGTTTTTAGAGTCAATAAAAATATTATGTCAACAATATGAACTGTCACAAATTTTTATATATTATTGTGATTGATATCACATCCTTTTTTCCTAATGGGTATTATGCTTGATTTGTAAGGAATGATTGGGAGAGGGTGGGATGATCATGTTTTGTTATCAATGTGAACAAACGCCAACAGGCGGATGTAAAGTAATAGGTGTTTGCGGTAAAAATGAAACAATAGCAAGTTTACAAGATACGATTGTGTTTGGGCTAAAAGGAATTGCAGCTTATCGTACGCATGCTGCTCAGCTAGGGTATACGGATGCATTTGTAGATGCTACGACGCAAGAAGCACTGTATATGACATTAACAAATTCCAACTTTAATGAACAAGAACATATTGATATGGCTATGAAAGTAGGGAAATCGGCTTTACGAGTAATGGAGTTGTTAGATGAGGCGCATACGAATCACTTTGGTGTTCCAGAGCCCGTTCAAATTACACAAAACCATGTAGAAGGTAAAGCAATTGTAGTTACTGGTCATAATTTATTTGCGTTAGAAGAGTTATTAAAGCAAACAGAAGGAAAAGAAATTAATATTTATACGCATTCTGAAATGTTACCAGCACACGGTTATCCGCAGCTGAAAAAATATAAACATTTAAAAGGAAACATCGGTAAGGCATGGTATGATCAACGACGTCTTTTCGAAAAATTTACAGGTGCTATATTAGCAACAACGAACTGTGTTATGCCAATTAAAGGGTCATACTCTGATCGATTCTTTTCATATGATATTGCCGGTTTAGAGGGTGTACAAAAAATTGAAAATGATGATTTTGCACCATTGATTCAAAAAGCGCTTGAACTTCCAGAAGTACATATGGAGTCGGATGAGCAGTTAGTAACAGGGTTTCATCATAATACAGTATTATCATTAGCTCCGGAAATTATTAATGCAGTAAAAGAAGGAAAGATTAAGCGTTTCTTTGTCATCGCAGGTTGTGATGCTCCGGGAAAAGGCGGAGAATATTATCGTGAATTAGCAACGTCGCTTCCGCCAGAAACGGTTATTTTAACAACTTCTTGCGGGAAATTCCGTTTTAATGATGTGAGTTATGGTGTTGTACCTGGTACGGAGATTCCGCGTTACATTGATTTAGGACAATGCAATAATTCCATTTCTACAGTGAAAATAGCGGCCGCTTTAGCAGATGCTTTCCAATGTGAAGTGAATGAATTGCCAGTAAGTATTGTCTTATCATGGTTTGAACAAAAAGCGGTTGCTATTTTACTTGGGCTATTTAGTCTTGGAATTCAAGATATTCGTATCGGTCCAAAGGCGCCTGAATTTATTTCACCTGGCGTGCTTGATGTATTACAAGAAACATTCGGTTTAAAACTCATTACAACTGCAGCGGAAGATATGGATATGATGTTATCGTAACAAAAGAATAATTCTGTCTTTATTAATAAGAAGAGCTAGCCTATAGCGCCCCAAAACAAAAATGTAGAATATTTGTTTTGGGGTATTTTTTTCTTAGCGGGATAGGTATGTGGCGAAATTTCTTCCAAAAGAAAATCGGCTGTATCTAATAGGTAATAGTTGATTTTAGAAAAATATAAAAATCGAGTTGACATTTACGACTACTCAGTCATACAATGTAGTTGTAGTAGGTGATACTGAGTAGTGTTGTTTCTCAAAATATTTTCAGTAAACAATAGGTAATAGCGGATTTTAGAAAAAATTTGAAAATGAGTTGACATCTACCACTACTTAGTCATACAATGTAGTTGTAATAAGTAATACTGAATAGTATAGTTTTACTCAAAAGCTATTCAGTAAAAATTCGCCTTAGTACTCTGTAATACTGAATATAAGTCAGACAGAATAGGGGGTAAAGGAGGATCATAATATGGAAAATTTAACTGAAATGCTGAAAGGTTCACTGGAAGGGTGTGTGCTGGAAATCATTAGCCGCCGTGAAACGTATGGCTATGAGATTACCCGTCACCTGAATGATCTTGGGTTTACCGAAGTAGTAGAAGGAACGGTTTATACCATCCTCGTAAGATTAGAAAAGAAAAAGCTTGTGAATATTGAAAAGAAACCATCAGATATGGGACCGCCTCGTAAGTTTTATTCATTAAATGAGGATGGCCGTCAGGAGCTTGAATTGTTTTGGAAAAAATGGGATTTTGTATCTTCAAAAATTAACGTCTTGAAGTCAAACTAGCCTCATAATATAAAATGTTCCGGCTCATATTTGGAGAGTTTCTTGTTCTGCTTTATAAAAAAGGAGGAAAATAAGATGTTGGAAATGTTCAAAAAATTAATTGGTGATAAAAAAGAGTATAAAATGATGATGGCACGTGTTGGAGCACTGCCAGAGGACTATCAGTTTGTGTTTAAAAAAATTCAAAACTACATGTGGAATTTCTCAGCGGGTAATGGAATGGATATGCTGCACATACAATATGAATTAATCGATTTGTTTGAAGCTGGTGCAGCTGAAGGCAGACAAGTGCTAGACATTACTGGGGAAGATGTGGCATCCTTTGCTGACGAACTAGTGGCAAACGCTAAAACGTATGTCTCTAAGTATCGTGAGGATTTGAATGAAAGTATTATGAAGAAATTGAGAAAAAAATAAATGCAATAAGTAATACCGACTGATTAGCTGGTTACAAATGTGAACTGCCGCCATCGCTATTCAGTTATATTTTTAAACCAGTACTAAGTAATACAGATTATCAGTGGTACTAAATAGAGGGTGTAGGTAATCAATTTTTATAAGGGGGAAAAAGTATGAGCAATACAGCAATTTCTGTAAAAGGGTTAAAAAAATCTTTTAAAGACAAGGAAGTTTTAAAAGGGGTGGATTTTGAGGTGCAGCGTGGCTCCATTTTCGCGCTGCTAGGCTCAAATGGAGCGGGAAAGACGACAATGGTCAACATCCTTTCGACGCTAATGAAACAAGATGATGGTGAAGTAAGTATTTGCGGATTTGATGTCCAGCGTCAACCAGATTATGTCCGTCAAAGCATCAGTTTGACAGGACAGTTCGCAGCTTTAGACGGCATGCTGACTGGAAGGGAAAACTTGATAATGATCGCTAGGTTACGTGGTGTTTCCAATCCCGCTCAAGTTGCTGACAATCTACTTGCACGATTTAGCCTGACTGATGCGGCAAACCAAAGGGCAGATCAGTATTCAGGCGGGATGAAGCGCCGGCTTGATATCGCGATGAGTTTGATTGGGGCGCCAGCAGTTATTTTTCTTGACGAACCAACGACTGGACTTGATCCGGAAGCGCGAATCGAAGTGTGGGATACAGTCAAGGAACTTGCCGGTAGCGGTACAACGATCTTGCTTACGACTCAGTACTTGGAGGAAGCAGAACAATTGGCAGACCGTATCGCTATTTTGCATGGCGGGAAAATTATTACGACAGGTACTCTTGCTGAACTAAAAGAGATGTTCCCACCAGCAAAAGTAGAGTATATAGAGAAGCAGCCGACATTGGAAGAGATTTTCCTTGCGATTATCGGTAAAAAGGAGGAGATGTAAATGAAAAGCAAAACAGGGGTATTACTAGGGCGCTTAATGCGTAACATTATGCGCAGTCCGGATACAATTATTACGGTAGCGATAACACCGATTATGATGATGCTATTATTTGTCTACGTGTTTGGCGGCGCAATAAAAACAGGAACGGAAAACTACGTTAATTATTTATTGCCGGGAATTTTGCTAATGGCTATCGCATCCGGTGTAGCTTACACTTCCGTGCGACTATTTACGGATGTAAAGAGTGGGCTGATGGCACGTTTCATTACGATGCCTATTAAGCGCTCATCGATATTGTGGGCTCACGTATTAACATCTCTTGTTGCTAATGTACTTACTATCGTGGTGGTTATTCTTGTTGCGCTCTTAATGGGCTTTCGTTCCAGTGCTAATATTCTAGATTGGCTTGCAGTAGCTGGGATACTAGGAATGTTTACGTTATCGCTAACATGGTTGGCTATTATTCCAGGGCTGAAAGCAAAGTCTATGGAAGGGGCGACTGCTTACTCGTACCCACTCGTTTTTCTTCCATTTATTAGTTCGGCCTTTGTACCTACCGAAACGATGCCAAAAATTATTCGTGCGTTTGCTGAGAATCAGCCTGTAACTTCAATCGTGAATGCAATTCGTGCTCTATTATATGAAGGAACTGTTGGCAACGATATTTGGATTGCACTCGCTTGGTGCGTAGGGATCATGATTATCTCTTACTTTTTCGCAAGTAAAGCATTTAAACGTCAGTTAGGGTAAGTGAATTAAGTCATCCGAAATTATATATGTTTTAGAAAAAGCACGGGAATATTTTCCGTGCTTTTATTATTTGTTGCGCACTCATGGTAGAAAATATGGGACAACTGGTAACGAATCAAACTCAATATTGTGAGGTTTAACCGATTACTGCTTATGGGGAATATAAACATAATCGCTCTTGTAAATCTTTTAATACTTCATCGGGTATTTCTCTAATTGTAATATCCTTCCCTAGGAAAAGCAGCCAGTTTATTATCTCTGACAGTTCGTCGGGATTGTTAATATCGATAAATGTTTTTAAAATGGCTGTAGATTGGTAAGGATTTGTATAAGATATTGAAACTTTGAAAGGATGGTATTTTTTGAACTGGACAATCGCTTTTGGACCAAGTTCAAGTACAAGGTTAATTTCTTTGTCCTTCTTACTGAGTTTTTCTAAAATCTTTTTCTTATTTAACCTTTTTTTCGTCGTGTACGGTTCGATATTGATGAGGTCATCGACAGGAAACATTATTTTCTTTTCTTCTTTTAAGTCAAACCCTTCAATAATCCAATGGCTTTTTTCTTGATAAAGGTGTAATAGATAAATGGAATAAGACTTAATTTCTTTCTTTTCTTTGGTTGTAATCAATAAATGTCTATCCAAAAGAAGGATTAGGATGAGTTTTTCTAACATAGGGTGGGGGAGGTCAGAAAGCTCAAGTAGATCGGGATTATGAGGGTTAGTCCCTTCAAAAAGCAAGAGTTGATTTAAAAGAACGAGATCATCTTGCTGGGTTTCTGAAATGAGTCCTAATAGTTTTTCGGCTAAAGATTGACGACTCTTTAGATAGGGAAGTTGTTGATTTCTTGTAGCCATAAAGGCAATAAAAAGAGCTTTCACTTCATTATCAGTAAAGCGAACAACAGGCAGGATAGAATTATGCATGACAAAATATCCCCCAGCTCTTCCGACTTCAGCTACAAGTGGCATACCCATAGCTTCAATTTCTCTAATGTCTCTAACAGCTGTCGAACGTGAGATGTTAAATTCTTGTATGATTTCAGAAATTGTAAAATGGGAGCGGTTGTTGATATATCGCATGATGGTATTAATCCGTTCAACTTTTTTCATTTGAGTCTCCTAAACAGTATCATTTTTTGACATGATTTAAAGATATTATAAACTCATCAGATGAAAAGATAAATCGTTTGATTAATTTAAAACAAGAGGAAGGTTTTGAAAATGAAAAATTATACGATTGAAGAAAAAGATAGCTTTATCGTGTTAGGTATTGGAACTGAAATTAAGAGCGAATACACAGACTTTGCGGGAATAAATAAAGAAAAGGAAGACTTTTGGTCAGCTGTTAAAGAAGATGGAAGGCTGGATACTTTAAAATCTTTAGCTACAAATGATTACATTTTTTCCGTGAGCGAAGCGGTGAATAACAAGATGATGTATTATGCTGGTGTCATGACAGAAGCACAAATAGAAGAAGAATCTAGAGTGATCCAGTTTCCAAAGGGAGAATACTTAGTAGTGAAAGGGGAAGACAAAACGGCTGAAGAGTTAAGTAATAAGTTGACTGGCATCGCATTCGGTCAGGCTTTACGAGAAGCAACGGATTTTGCTTATGTTGGCGGGCCAAATACAACAGTAGCGATGGGGCAAAGAAACGGTTTAGTATTTGGTGAAATGTGGATTCCAGTTGTTAGGAAATAAAGTGATAAAAGGTACGAATATGGAAAGTAGAGGTTAACAATCTTGGATTGTTGGCCTTTTTCCTATGAACATAATATTTATAGTCAGCTACACGCTACATTCTGGTAAAAGGACATTACTGCAAGATTATGTTGGGGTGAACAAAAAAAGCTAGGATTTCTCCTAGCATAAGGGCACAACTAAAAGTCGTAGAAGATAAATAAATTAACGCTGTAATTAAACTTTAAATGTTAATTACTGTAGCAGTCAAATTTCTTTCATTAGTGTACAAAATTCGTGCTTTATTGGTGGGACCATTAATATAAAAATTTCATTTTGTCATTAATAAAAAGGCGATTGTTTCCACAATCACCTTTTTATAAATCCTATTTTTATAACTCAAGTGACGAGCTTAATTCAGAAGAAAGGAATGACTACATTATATGAAAGCTTGTCTAACTGGGTTACAAATCAAAGAACAGCTAGCACTAGCAAAAGCTAACTGCTCGACTTTCGACCAAGAGAGTTAGAGTGGGAAGAATTTAAGTAGATTTTTTTAAGCCTTGTTATACTATTTGCGGAATATTAAGTTTGATTCGGGTGATGAGAGAAGTAGGATATTAACCTGGATATGTGCAATTTCATATTCTATAAGTAATAAATTAATGATGGAGTAGGTTGAGAATGGATGATCCAATTAAGGAGATAGTTGGAGCTTGGTTTGTTGCAGTAGGGACAATTATTGCTGCGATTGGGAGTACACCTTTAAACAGATTGAACAGCGAAATAAGAAAAGACTTGAGCATATGGGGCAATGTATTACAGGCGACGGGGAATGGTCTGGAAGCTGATGGGCAACGAGAAGTATCCCTTGAATTTATTGGTCACGGAATCCAATCAATTGGTAATGTAACGGTTCTAACAGGACTCATTATAGATTTTGAAGATGAAATCCAAAAAAAATTTGTGATTGCAGGGAACTGGGTACAGGCATTAGGTGGTGTTACAGCAATAGGTGAGGAAATAGAGGATAGTTCAAATATAGATGAATCGTATAATATTGTCGGGAATCTGTTACAAGCAACGGGTAATTCATTGCAGGCAATAGGCGGGATAGATGAATGGAAAGCTAGTCGGGGGAAAGTGGAGGGGATTTTTGAAGGTGATGATGAGGATGGACAGCTTATAGTAATTACGGGGAGTTGGGTCCAAGCGGTTGGCTCAGTAGTTTCATTAATTGGTCAAATAAGAGAAGAAAGCCAAGAGATAGAAGAAAATAATTTACAAGGAAATTAACAAAATAATCCTTTTGCGAAAAAAAGCCCCGTTGTCTCCAGCAGAACCTTTCCTAAAGTGGCAAAGAGTAATTCTTACCTTACTCTTTGTTCATATAGTACAGGATTGATAGCGAAAATCCAAGGCTCTTTATATTGAGAAATAAAGAAAAATCATTATAAAGAATTTTATTTTTTCGTAAATAAAAGAGCAGCTAGCAAAAGTTAACTGCTCGTTCTAAAGGTGACAATCTAGATGCATAAATATAGTATAGTCAAGAATAGGGAAAACCATTCAATTAAGTAGATTGAACGGAAGGGAACCGTATCGTATGAATCAACCTTCTAGGCATGTAAATGAAAAGGAAATACGGCCTTTCGTGATAGAAGAGTTACAAGAATACCGCGTGTTAAAAGTGAAATTTTAAAATATAGAAGAGCAAGCAGCATTTGAAGAAGCTTTGGATGAAGATGAGCAACAAATACTTAAAATGAAGTATTTGAATCGTAAAGAGTTAAATGATGAATGCATCTATATAGTGCTTGGGATGAAAAGAGGAAAGTATTATAGAAAAAGGAAATCTGGTGTTTTACGATTTGCAAAAGCGCTTAGTATGACATAAGAATGGAACTTTTAGGGTGCCATTTTACATTGGAATCGACGATACGATATTCCTACAGTTACTTGTTCTTTGATAAGAGCATAACGTATCTATGCGCTCATAACTGATGATCATAGCCCTTGCATCAAAACGTTACTCGGTCGGAATGGATGGAGTAGGCAGAAACCGTATGATAAAAATGGAATTTATATATCCAACCGCGATGCCTGAGTGTCGTGGCTTTTGAGTTTCTTATTGAGTTTAGTATTTTTTTACTAGATTCATAAGTGAGATAAAGGAAATTATTAAAAAAGGTTACTTTTCTCTAACTTTAGATACGAGAATAGAGTAATAGTGAAGATTTTGCTATTCATTTTTTGAATGTTACTTTAAAATTTAGATAAAAAGATAGTATTACTTTTGATTAATTTTAAATATCGAAATTGAGGGTGAATGCTAGTGTCTAAATTTACACAACAGGACCAAAAGGATTTTAAAAAAAATCTGCTTTATAAAAAAGATAAGAAATTTGTTGAATTTATCGTGGATAGTTATGTACATACCAAGGAGTTTTCTAATGATACTGATAGTTTATCTAATAAGGATAAATTAATGGAGTTAGAAAAAAAGGATTTAAAGTATGTGAAAGCAAGAATAGAAAGTTTATCTGAGTACCATGATCCACTTAAAATGGATTCAATGATTCTACCAGCTGTTACGGTTTTATTTTCTGTACTTGCAACTGGATTTTTCGTTAATGCAAAGATGATTAATGGATCTACTAATTCTATGCAGGTTAGTGGATTTACCGTAACAGGTTTCTGGATTTTTACAATCATAACTTTTATTCTTTTCGTATTGAGACCTGGGAAAAAGAAGCATAGTAAGATTATTTTTTTTAGTAAACTGGTTGACATATGTATTGAAGAGAAAGAACAGAAAAAAGAGCAAGAAGAAAAGAGAAGAGAGCAGAAAGAGAAAGAACAGAAAGAGCAGGAAAAGAGAAGAGAGCAGACAGAAAAAGAAGAGAAAGAAAAGCAGCGAAAAGATAGTGATTATAAGCTAGTACGTTTATACCTTGAAAAATTAGCTATGCAAGAAGAAATGAAGGAAGTAAAAAGAAGCAGAAGAAAAAGATATAGAAAAAGATGATTCGGTAAAAAGCGCCTATTTAGGTGCTTTTTTTTGTACAAAACAAACGGACTCAATAAACGAAAAAACAGCGATGTATGAGAGTTGTATTTCGTTACATTGCATTTAATTTAAAATAAAATGTGAAACTTTTCAAAAGTAGCTATTTTTATTTTGTATAATAAATTTTAGGCGAATTGAAAGGGGATGTTGATGTGAAGAAAATAAAACGTGGTACTGAACCTTATTTTGAGACATTAGGCGGACGAAATGAAATCTATATAGTTGTTGGACATAAAGATGGAATTGAATACCTTTTGGTGAAGGATTCAAAACGTTAAAGCAAGGATGTTCAACAAGAAATACGCTCATGATAATCCAGAATGGCTAAGTGAAAATGAATATATAAGCGAACTTAATGTGAAAGATAAAAGAGAAAACGCTAAGAATCGTTGGCACGGAAATGCAACCGAAACAGCTTATAGTAAATATACCGATTTTAAAGATTGGAACAAATAAAAGTAGCGAATCCGCTTCTTTTTATTTTACATAGAAAAAAGGAAACCATAAAGGATTCCTTTTACATTACGCTGTCTTATAAATTTTATTTTTAATCCTATTTTTAGTATCCATAAATGCAGCGTATGTAGCTATAGCACCACCTAAATAATAGACTTGAAATTTGTGGTCAAAAGCTAATCCTATAATGAAATTGTAGCTGTATATAAAGCAAGTTATACCGAACAACCATAACATGAACTTTAAATCTTTTAAGCTCAATCTATAATTCTTAATTCTTTTCCACATATGTATCAACTCCTATTGTCATGAGGTTCTGTAGTTTTTCTTTTTAAAATCGCGCATGTTGAGGATAAAGAATAAAAGGAAGATAACAGCTGCGATGCCATTAATCCAGTAGTATGTGCGCCCTGTTGTGAATCCGTTATAGAAGGAATAGACATTCCAAATTATAAGAAGTACTGAACAGACAGTAGAGATCATTAATGAGCTAAAACTTCTCATGGTTTTCACCTCGATTCAAAATGTTAAAACTTATTTATAATTTTACATTCAAATAATTAGATTTACAAGGATAGGATGTAATAAAATGATTTAAAGAAATTTCCGTGAAAATTATTTAGAAGAACTTGATAAGGGGGAAGGTTTATGGTCAGCTGGAGTACTTTGATAGCTTTTGCAATTGTTTCGCTTAGCATGGTTTGTTCACCTGGGCCTAATATGATTTATCTCATTTCCCGTTCCATTACGCAGGGACGTATGGCAGGATTTATTTCTTTATTGGGCATCATGCTCGGATTTGTCATTTATATAATCGCAACTATGTTTGGACTTACAGTTCTATTCCTTGCTGTTCCTGCTGTCTATGAAGCAGTAAAATGGGCAGGTGCTGCTTACTTACTCTGGCTAGCTTGGAATTCGATTAAACCGGGTGCTACATCTATTATGGCACCTCGTACGATTCCTAATGAGCCACCACGGAAATTATTTTTGAGGGGACTTATGACTAATCTTCTAAATCCAAAGATTGCTATTTTGTATGTGTCACTTTTACCTCAATTTGAAGATCCTGAGAAGGGATCGTTGCTTCTTCAAGGTGCAGTTTTAGGCCTTACGCAAATCACTGTTAGTTTTATAGTTAACCTTTTAATCGTATTTACAGCAAGTAAAATTGCAAAATGGTTTGGCACACGCCCAACGTGGCTACGAGTGCAGCGTTGGCTTATGGCAAGTGTCTTGACGGGGCTTGCTGTACGTCTTGCTTTTGAACGTAGACAGTAAGAGTATCTAAAAAATTTGAAGATTTTTTTTAATGTAACGGCAGAAATGCCGTCTTTTTTTATTTTAGGGGAATTTTATTTTGCATTGCTTGATAGCACTATAAAACCTAAAACAATATGATCATATTGTTTTAGGTACTTTTTTTATAATACGATCATATTATAAAAAGGGAGGAGGATATGAATGCCTAAAATAGTTGATCACATACAAAGGAAGAATCAAATCGCCACTGCTACTTGGCGTGTAATATTAGAAAAAGGTATTGATAAAGCTTCCATACAGCAAATCGCTGATGAAGCAAACATTTCGGTCGGGCTTGTTCAGCATCATTTTTCGTCTAAAAATGAATTAATTCATTATGCGATGAATTTAGTGTTGAATCGAATGAAAGAACGGGCAAATACGCGTACAAATGAATTTAAAGGAACGAAAGAAGAAGCACTTAGAAGATTAATGAAGTTTATTATTCCTATTAATAAAGAAGAAATGTTGGAAGGAAGGGTTTGGATTACATTTCTCGGTATATCCTTTAGTTCCCCGGAGCTTATTGAACTTCGGAAGAAAATGGATCACCATACGAGGTATCTTATGGGAATGATCCTAGATTTAATGATGGAGCTAGGCTACGTCAAACCAGGGTATAATAGAGAGTTTGAATTGGAGATACTGTACGGATTTATCGATGGGCTAGTAATTCATGTTCTTCAAACACCAGAATCATATTCAGAAGAAAAAGTAAATCAGCTTATTGAGTATTATTTAAAAGGAAAAAAGAGGGATTGATCGCATGAATAAAGTTTTTATTATTATTCTTGTAGTCGTTATCGTATTGATCATTAGGCAGCTTATCCCAAAGAAAGTAGATAGTTTTGATCTTCTTGGTATACCAATCATGGCTATCATTAGAACTTATATGGGTCTTCCAAATAAATTGGACTTTATAATAACAATTGAATTAATAAGCTTGCTTATATTAGGAGCGATAGTTGGTTTTTGGCAAGTTAAGAGAGTAAAAGTTTTTCATCATAATAATCAATTATGTAGTGTTGGTGGCTATTCGTATATTATTGGATGGATTATTATGCTTTTAGGGAGGATTGTAATTTTATTATTATTCAACCTTAATTCCCTCGTATCGACATTTCATGACGGGCAGGAACAATTTACAAGTGAAATAATTAAAGTTCTTTCTCATGCTGGAGATTGGTTAATATGGTCTACGATTCTTGCATCTTCCATCATGTATACGGTTACTTTATATAAGGATCACACGGACATCCAGAAATTTATACATGCTCGTTTTAAAGAAATACAACAACGGATAAAATATTAATTTAACTAATACGAATTGTAAAAGCATGTATTTGTTATAGAGCTGCCGACTATACCTATCAACTTAATAAAAAACGTTATTCTTTCTAATAGTTTAGCTTGTTTAGAAAGAATAACGTTTTTTATTTTTGAAATAAATATATATTTTATAAAAAAATATTTTTTGACCCCCATAAAACTATGTATTCCTCCGAATATATATAGTGAAAAAATAAATAGAAGAAAAATGACTATGAAAGAATATCGAAGTATTAATAAAATTACTAGATTAAGTGGGGCATCCGAAAGACAAGGATGAAATTACCAATCATATAGAGAAGAGTTATTCAAGGATTGCAGATAAAATAGAAAAAGAGCAAGCAAAACAAGCGAAAGAAAATAAGAAAGTAGATAAAAATAAAAACTTAACTTTAGTGCCGAGAGAAAAGGAAAATCATTAAGAAAACGTTGAAAAAGTTAGACTCGAAAAATATAACTAACAGCAAGAAGACAACCCAAATGAAAAGTACTAACAAAATGTGGTTAAATGGTCACTTGTTTAGTGGCCTTTTTGTTATTTGAAGGAGGCTGGGAGATTACTAGTGTTGAGTTTAGTAATGAAGATCCTAAGAAAACCGAAAATAGAAGATATCGTATATAACATACAAAACAACGGAGGAGATAAGGAAGCATTTATCGTACAGTATCAGCCTTTTATTAGAAAATCAATATCGTCTGTCTGTCGCCGATATATTACAGAACAGGATGATGAATATAGTATTGGACTGTTTGCGTTTAACGAAGCAATTGAACAGTATTCATATAAAAAAGGGAAATCTTTTCTAGCGTTTGCTGATCTTCTTATAAAAAGAGATGTAATTGACTATATACGCAAGGAGTCTAAGCATAACTTTGTCTTTTTAAAAGAAGATGAGCAAGAGGAAATGTTAGAAATGCAAGTATCGCTTACGGAGTATATGAAAGAGATGGAAAATAGTAACCGTAAGGAAGAAATTCTTCATTTTCAAAGTGTGTTAGCTGAGTTTAAAATCACATTTTCAGAGCTTGCGAAAGAATCTCCTAAGCATCGTGACACGCGTGAGCACTTAATAGAAATTGTAAAGATGATTATAAAAGAAGCTGAAATGATGGAAGAGCTGTTCCGAAAGAAAAAATTACCCCTAAAACATATTGAACCACGTGTTAGGGTAAGTCGTAAAACGTTGGAGCGACATAGAAAATACATTATTGCAATGTGTATTATCTTTGCAAACAACTATACATATATTCTTGATTACATAAGAGGGGAAAAGCATGATGAATAAAGGAATTGTGATGGATATAAAAAAGCATAACGTAGTTGTATTAACTCCAAATGGAGAGTTTATTATGTTTAAAAGAAAAGCGCACTCTTACATGATTGGGGAGGAAATCTCGTTTGATGAAGAAGAACAAAGGTCACCGCGTTTTACAATGCCGCCTTTTTTAAAGCCTGCATCAATACTTGTTGCTTGTTTTCTATGTGTGCTCCTGTTTTTCTACAACCAACCGGAAGAAAAAGCTTTTGCTTACGTTTCAGTTGATATAAATCCAAGTTTAGAGGCGAGCGTAACGAAGGATCTTCGTGTTATAGATTTGCGGGCTTGTAATGATGATGGAAGGCGTATTTTAAAAGAATTGAAGCAATGGGAAAATAAACAATTGCAAGACGTAATACGTACGATTATAAAGCAAAGTCAAGAGGATAAATATTTAACGAATGATAAGCAAGTTATGCTAACAGCTGTTGCAAAGGACAAGTCGTTAGAACCGCAGTTGGAAAAGGCTATGCAGGAATTAAAGAAAGAGTATGAGATAAAACATATTACAGTCGAATATCAAAGCAGTACGATGCAAATGCGGGAGGATGCCAAGAAAGCAGGAGTTGGAACAGGCGTTTATATAAAACAAGAGAATGAGAAGGAAAAATCGCTTACGCCACCTGCACCGCCGTCTCATCAAGAACAACAAAAGTCATCTTCTGACGCATCTTCTGTAAAAGAAGAAAGCAACGAGAAGGGAGAGTATATAGAACAAAAGCAATCTAAGGAACAACAACCGAAGCAAATAAAAGAAAATAATAGAAATCAGCAAGAGAACAACGGAAGAGGATCGCAGCAAGGAAATAATCGAAATCAGCAAGAGAATAATGGTAGAGGGTCTCAAGGAAATAATGGACATAATCAAGAGAACAACGGAAGAGGTTCCCAAGGAAATAATGGGAATCAGCAAGGGAATAATGGTAGAGGGTCTCAAGGAAATAATGGAAATAATCAAGAGAACAACGGAAGAGGTTCCCAAGGAAATAATGGGAATCAGCAAGAGAATAATGGTAGAGGGTCTCAAGGGAATAATGGGCATCAGCAAGAAAACAATGGTAGAGGGTCTCAAGGGAATAATGGGCATCAGCAAGAAAACAATGGTAGAGGATCGCAAGG